>CAZGDC010000006.1:0-42993 GCA_964524405.1 uncultured Roseivirgaceae bacterium | reverse complement strand
TTATTCTTCGTACCCACCCTTCAAAACTTCCAGTACCAGAAAACTGGTTAATCTTATTAAACACCTTTAAAAAACCTATTACCAATACAGATTCTGCTTCAGAAGCATCCCCAATATACCTTCGGCATACCCCCATCATTTTGGGTGAAAGTCGCTCGTATAATAAACGTTGTGCTTTGGCATCCTGCTTCCTGCATAATGCTATTAACGACTCAAGGGTTACAGATTTTTTGATGGTTAAATTCATTTAACAGATTCTTCACTTATATGATACCGTTTGATTGTAGTTGGTTGCATTGCGTATCAAAAATAAAAAAATAGCTGGAACAAACGTAAGTTCATCCCAGCTAGCCTACTAGTAGGATATGCCTTAATCTTCAGAGATATTTCCTAATGAGGAAGATTTTTTTTGAATTACCGTAGCTCCACCTCTATACTTAACATCGCCTAATGAAGAGGCTCTTATGCTAAGGGTTTCAGTAGCATACACTTTGGCTTTAGCAGCACTACTTACCTTTACACTTACCTTTTGAGCATTGTATTTATAGGCATCTAATTGTGCAGCAGAAGATAATTTAGCTTCTAATACACTGCCTGTTCCTATTAAATTTAAGGTGGAGGCACTACTTAAAGATAACTCTATAAATTCGAAATCAGAGTCAATGGTAATTTCAGAAGCAGCAGAAATTTTAATTTTTACTTTCTTTTCTTCAAATCCTGCAATATTACCAACAGATGCACCTTTAATAGTAACATTAGTTAAATTTGGCATTATAATCCTTAATTTGAGTTTACGGTAATTTTGGTGTATTTTAATGTTATCTGCCTCATAAGCCACGCTTAGTACCCCATCACTTTCAGAAACGTTAATTTCGTTTATTTTATAATCTTGACCACTAAGTACCACACGGTATTCATCTCCTTGAGCAATACTTATGATAAATGGGCCTGTAATATGAACCGCATTAAAGTTTTCTATTGTATATAATTTTGAATTTCCACGTGTGGAGAAGCTTTCTTCAAGTACATCTTCGTAGTTATTCCTACGCCTATCCAAGCTAGTTTCACTCATAAGGCAGGCAACACAATCTAACCCAGAGGTGTTAAAATAAAAAATATTATCCTTAATGTCTGAACTTTGGAAATTATAAATGCTAATGCCAGAACTCAATAGGTTTTCAAAATTTTCGCCCATGCTAAATTTTAAACCATAAGGAATCATGAGTGTTAACCTTAATTCTTGGTCTCTAAAAACGGCACCGTTTTTAAATTGAATATTGGAATCGAACATTAGAATGGAATCATTTTGCTCTATGGTATAAATAATCATTTTGGCATTTTGGGCTGCTTCTTTTTTGGTAGGCCCTTGTGCTGAATACTCCGAAACTATCTTAATTTCATCCCCATCATACCCTTTCATTTTTAGCCTTATTCCAACAAAATCGTCTAAACTAGTATTGAGTACACCAAAATGCACTCCTTTATAAGGCATTGCATAGGTGGTAGTTTCTGTAATTCGAGCTTGTTCTTTATATTGGAATAAAACTTTTGGAATTGAGATAGACATCATTACTGCGCCTATCATCCAAATGCCAAAAAGAGCCCAGCCAAATGTGGGAGAAATCATGGTTTTTTTTGAGAGCAAAGAAATGCCAACAAGTAGTATGAGCAATGCTGGTATTCCACTTACTAAAAAGGTGCCTACTATGCCCAATGTCGGCAAAGTATCTCGCACTAAATCAAACGGAATAAAATCTACATGCACATAATCTACGCTAGGCAGAACTCCTAAAAGGGCAATTAGAATTCCTATTAATGAAAAAAGTAAGCTCAGGCCAAGTAGTGTAATAATTAACCCTACAAATATTCTTACTAATTGAATAAAAAAAATAAAAATAGGAGAAAGGGCATGTGTAATTCCTTTAAAAACTTTTCCTATTATTCTAAAAGGGAATAGTAATATTGTTGCTAACGAAGACTCTTCGGTTGGGTTAGATTCTTTAACTTGTGCTTTTTTAATACTGGAGTCTATATTCTCTAACGTAATTTTTTCGCCTTCCATTTGCACTCTATCCGTAATACTAGTGGCTTCGGGTAAAATAGCCCAGAGCACGGCATACACCAGTAATCCTGCACCTCCTACAAAGATAAAAAGTACCAAAAGAACTCGAACCACCGTTACATCAATAGCTAAGAACTTGGCAAGGCCTTGCGATACCCCCGCAATTACTTTTCCATCGGGGTTACGATATAATTTTTTCAACGATTTATCTTCTTCCAATGTATCAGATCCAGGAACCGCAATCCACATTATAAGATAGGCAATAAAGGCAATGGGGCTAACTGAAAAAGTAATAAAGGCATCAAAAAGTAGTGTAATAAAGCCTAACCGAATCCAAACTGGATCGATAGAAAAATAATGAGCAATACCCGAAGCTACTCCTCCTAATAGTTTTCTTTTAGTGTCTCTATACAGTCTATTTTTTTGCGTGGCATTTGTATAGCTACCCCTCTCCGTAGTTGGTTCTTGCTTACTATTTTCTGGTTCTGAATAATCATTTTCATTATCTTCAATAGCTTGAAAATCTTGAATACTGCCCATGGTTGCAGCCAGAGCAATCACATCTTCATTTGTAATAACTTGTTTGTTATCCTTTAATTTTTCAAGAAATATTTCGGCTATTCTACTTTCAATATCAGCTATAATTTCGTTACTGTCTTCAAAAGTGGAGAAGTATTTATTAATGGAATCTAAATATTCTTTGAGGCCATTATAACCATCTTCTTCTATATGAAAAATGATGCCGCTTATATTTATACTTATATTTTTTCTCATGCGTATTAACGTTTTTACAGGCTTACGAAGCTTGCTTGCTTGCTTGCTTTTTTGGTTCTGTTGGTAATTAATCGAGTCGATTTTACAAGATTAGCCCACGTATGGTCTAAGTTGTTTAGAAAGGAATTGCCTTCTTGGGTAAGCGTATAATACTTACGCGGTGGCCCTGATAAAGATTCTACCCATTTATATTCTACCAAACCAGCTTTTCGTAAACGGGTAAGCAAAGGGTATAATGTACCTTCTACAATCATAATTTTAGCATCGGTGAGTTCGCGCAGCAAATCTGATGCATACACCTCACCACGTGCAATTATTTGCAATATGCAGTATTCGAGAATGCCTTTGCGCATTTGAGTTTGCGTATTTTCCAATTTCATATTGTTTAATTTATTTAAGGTATTAGTATAATTGATTTCATGAATTATCAAGTACACAGCACATTCTTATGATTGGAATTGCTTTCAAATTAGTTAGAATAGATAAAAAATAAGGATGGGTTTGTTGTTTCATAATGAGTTATTTTGAGTTGTTGTAATGTTGTACGCCTAAAGTACCTTGTATAGCCTAGTACTATACGATTATTTTTCCATTTTATTCAAAATGCTATATATAATTATACCAAAACTACTTATAGTTAAATAATGTGCAAAAAAAGCGGTTTATTTCTTAACTATTATAATGTCATTTCCAGTAGCGATAAGTAATTGTAGGTCTTTTTGTAGCTGTTCGTTTTTGCTAATAATAATAGATACCTCCAAAGAGCATCTTTCTAAAAACCCATGATGAATAATTTTTAAGTCATACCTATCAATAAGTTTCATGATTTCATTGGTAGAGGAGTATCCATAGGAAAGGGATAGAGAAGAGGTAATAAACTGTTTTACTTTACAACTGTTTTTAATAGCTTCTAAAGCTGCTGTTTTATAAGCATTAATAAGTCCGCTTACTCCTAATTTAGTGCCTCCAAAATAACGAACCACTATAACAAGCGTATTAGTTAAGTTAGCAGATTTAATTTGCCCTAAAATAGGATCACCTGCCGAGTGGTTAGGTTCGCCATCGTCATTAACTCTGTATTGCTTGCCTTCATTGCCCAATATGTAGGCATAACAATGGTGCCGAGCATCGTGGTGCTTTTTACGCATTAGCTCCAGTTCCTTATTTACTTTATCAATAGACTCTACCGGAAATGAAAATGCATAAAACTTACTCCCCTTTTCTTTATAAAGGCTAGTGCCTATGCTGTTTATTGTAAAAAAATGGTCAATCAAAGCGTTAAAATTAGTTAGTATGCGATGAGTTATTCGCCAAAAATACTACTTTGGTAGTTGATGAGCCAAGCAGTTGAAAACGCACTCTTAATTAAAGAAATAACGCCAAGTGAAAGCATGTTTGAGGCTCATTTGTTTAATTCAACTTGTTTTTTATTAAATAAGCCATTTAATGTAAGAGGATGGCAGTTAATGAAAGGGCCAAGAGCAATGGCTCAAATTTATTTTTTTATAAACAATAGCGAAGCTGTTTCTGGTTATCAATCAACCTTTGGGTCTTTTGATGTAAACAATAGTATTACAAAAGAGGAACTGCTATTTTTTATAAACGAATTAAATCAAACATTACGAAGCCAAGGAATCTCTAAAATTCATATAAGGCATAGCCCTTCTTACGCTCAATGGACGCATTTAATTGAAAAAACATTAGTGATAATGGGCTATGTAAAAAAGCAATCCGAAACAAATCAACACATTGTGGTTACGGCTGCACCATTTTCTTCGATTATAAAAAGGAATGTGAGGAAAAAAATTAATCAATGTAGTACACAAGGCTATTCTTTTAATATAGAACCACTAAAGAGTTTGCCAGAAATTTATGACCTAGTAGTAGCAACAAGAAAGAGAAAAAAATATGCACTAAGTATGACGTTGGATGATTTACACTCAGTAATGGCTGATTGCCCCAATAATTATTTATTGTTTACGCTTCGAGATGGGCCCGTTCTTATAGCAGCTTCGGTTTCTATTATTTTAAATGCAACTACTCTGTATAATTTTTACCATGCCGATGCGTTGGAGTACAGAACTAAAAGTCCTTTATCTGCTTTGGTTAAATCTATTTACGAGTATTGCCAAGCTAATGGATATAAATTTTTAGACCTAGGGATATCTTCTTTAGAAGGAAAAATAAATGAAGGATTGTTTACTTTTAAAGAAAATTTAGGTGCCGTAAAATCTAAAAAAAATACGTACAGCCTACTAATTTAGCACATGCAACACCCATTAGTAACCATTGTCTGCCTAAGTTATAACCATGCCAATTATATTGAAACTGCGTTAAACTCCATTTGGAATTTGGCGTACCCCAATGTACAGGTAATAATGGCAGATGATGCTAGCACAGATGCTAGCCAAAAGGTAATACAAGAGCTAGTTAAAGATAAAAAGGTTGAACTTTTACTTAACAAAACAAATATTGGGCACTGCAAAACATTTAATAAAGCATTGGCACTCGCAAAAGGAGTGTTTATTATAGATTTAGCGGCCGATGATATTTTATTACCCCAAAGTGTTTCTATTGGGGTGGCAGAATTGCAAAAAAAAGGAAATAATTTCGGTGTTTTTTATGCTGATGCTGAGTTTATAAATGAAAACGGAAAAATAACATCACGCCATTTAACACAATCTTTCTTTAAGAAAAAACCCGTTCCTCAAGGAGATGTGTATAGCAGTTTATTAGCCTTGTATTTCATCAATCCAGTAACCATGATTTACCGAAAATCTATGATTGATGAGCTCGGGGGCTATAATGAAAGTTTAAATTACGAAGATTTCGATTTCTGGGTACGGTCTTCCAGAAAATATAAGTATTGTTACCTGCCTAAAATAACCGTTCAAAAAAGAATGTTACCCAATTCTGTTTCTAGCAAACAGTATATTAAAAATAGCGAAATGCTTATTTCAACTTTAGAGGTATGCAAAACGGCATTTATATCCAATAAAAACAAAATTGAGGATTGGGCACTATTAAAACGGTTAGCTTACGAAAGTAAAATGGGGTTAGCTTCGGGCAATTATATGCTTGCGTGGCGATTTTTTATTTTAGCAATAAACGTGTTTTTTAAGGGGCGTTAATCACATATTTGCATATGCAAAAATCTGCACCCATAGGAATTTTTGATAGTGGCATTGGTGGCCTTACTGTAGCCCATGCCATTAAAAACAAGTTGCCTCACGAACACTTAATTTATTTTGGCGACACCGCTCATTTGCCTTATGGCGATAAATCAACCGCTACTATTCAAGCATATACTATAAAAATTGTCGATTTTTTTTTAGCACATAAATGTAAAGTAATTGTAATTGCGTGTAACTCAGCCTCAGCAGCGGCTAACGATTTATTAATAGAATATGTAGCCAGCAAAGCAACTATAATTAATGTAATTGAGCCTATGGTTGATTATGTAGCAGAGCACCTATCTAACCAAAAAGTAGGAGTAATTGGCACTAAGCAAACGGTAAATTCAGATGTGTATGCCCGTTTTATTCAAAAAAAGAATGAGAGCATTAAGGTTCAATCATTGGCTACGCCCCTATTGGTGCCTATGATTGAAGAGGGTTTTTTACATAATAACATAGCGCAAGATATAATTAGTACATACTTAGGAGATGAATCGTTGCAAAGTATTAATTCATTAGTGCTAGGTTGCACCCATTATCCACTTATAAAAAAGGAGCTTAAAAAGTTTTATAAAGAAGAAGTAGAAATTCTTGACTCTTCCATTATTACAGCTAATTTTTTAAAAGAATATTTAATTGCTTCCAACTTGCTCAACAATGCAGGTAAAGAAGGTAAAAATGAATTTTATGTATCTGATTTAACAGATTCGTTTAAGCACTCGGCTAAATTATTTTTTGGAAAGCCTGTGGTTTTAGAAAAACACCAGTTATGGGAGTAAAATAAGGGAGGGCGTAAACTAAAAGTTGCAACTCGTATTATAAATTAATTCAACCTACTAACTTTGCGTATCCAATTGTAAACCCAATGAGCGATTTTATAAAACACGAATGCGGCATCGCATTAGTCCGCCTACGAAAACCCCTCGAATTTTACATCGAAAAGTACGGCTCACCGGCCTATGCTGCTCGAAAAATGTATTTGCTTATGGAAAAGCAAAAAAACAGAGGGCAAGATGGGGCGGGCGTTGCCAATATAAAAATTAAGCAAAAACCAGGCTGTAAATATATTAGTAGATACCGTTCGGTTGATAAAGACCCTATTGCTGATATTTTTAAAAAAATTGATAAAAAATACATTAAAGCAGCTAAAGTTGGAGGCGATTTGTATAATAATGCAGATTGGCTAAGAGAAAATTCAGCTTTTACAGGTCAGCTTTGGTTGGGGCATTTGCGCTATGGCACCCACGGTAAAAACAGTATTGAAAACTGCCATCCTATTTTAAGGCAAAATAATTGGAGAAGTAGAAGCCTAGCAATGGCAGGCAACTTTAATATGACCAATGTAGATGAACTCGTTCAAATTTTAGTGGATTTAGGTCAGCATCCTAAAGAAAAGTCAGATACGGTTACGGTAATGGAAAAGATAGGCCACTTTTTAGATGAAGAAAACCAACGACTTTTTGATAAATATAAATTTCAATATTCTAATATAGAAATTGCGGAAATAATAGCAGATGAGCTTGATTTGAATGATGTGCTTCAAAGAGCGTGTAGAGATTTTGATGGGGGCTATGCAATGGCAGGGCTTACAGGCAGTGGATCGGCCTTTGTGGCACGCGACCCAGCCGGCATTCGACCTGCGTATTATTATGCCGATGAGGAAGTAATTGTAGTGGCTTCCGAAAAGCCTGCCATTAAAACCGCTTTTAATGTTGATTATAGCCAAATTTCGGAAATTAAACCTGGCCATGCCTTAATAATTGGAAGGGATGGCAATTTTAAACAAAGCCAGTTTATAGAAACACTCCCCAAAAAATCATGCAGTTTCGAGCGCATTTATTTCTCGCGTGGCACAGATCCTGATATTTACAAGGAGCGTAAGGAGCTTGGTAGGCTACTAGTGCCTGATGTGCTTAAAGCCGTGGGGCATGATTTAGAGCATACCGTATTTTCATTTATTCCTAATACAGCCGAAACAGCTTTTTTAGGAATGATAGAAGGAATAGAAGAGCATATTGCCGAAGAAAGGCGAAAAGCCTTGGCAGGTAAAAAAACAAAAATTAATGCCAAAGAATTAATGTCATTAAGGCCTCGGGTTGAAAAACTGGTAATCAAGGATGTTAAAATGCGAACCTTTATTACCGATGATGCCAGTAGAGACGATCTTGTTTCGCATGTGTATGATAGCACCTATGAGGTTATTAAAAAAGACGTGGACACACTCGTTATTATTGATGATTCTATTGTTAGAGGCACAACCTTAGAAAAAAGCATACTAACACTTATTGGCAGGCTGCATCCTAAAAAAGTAGTAGTGGCCTCTTCTGCCCCTCAAATTCGATACCCCGATTGTTATGGAATAGACATGTCTAAAATGAATGAATTTGTAGCATTTAGAGCATTATTAGGCTTATTAGAAGATACAGGAAAACATGATTTATTAGATGAGGTTTATTTAAAATGCCAAGCAAGTAAACATGAAGTAGCCCCCGAAAACCATGTTAAAGCACTTTATCAAGCATTTACTGCCCAACAAATTACCAATAAAATTACTGAAATTGTAAAACCTGAAAGTATGACTTCCGAGTTAGAAATAGTGTATCAATCCATCGAAAACTTGCATAAAGCCATTCCAAACCATACGGGCGATTGGTATTTTACAGGCAATTTTCCTACCAATGGAGGGCATAAAGTAGTAAATAAAGCCTTCAGTAATTTTATGGAAGGAAAAAAGGTAAGGGCTTATTAAATAACTAATTTGTTATTATTAACCTGGCGGACGCATTTTAGGATTATCAAATAAATAAAACGTCATTCCTGCGGAGGCAGGAATCTCTAAATCAAGTTTTTTAAAAGATTAAAATCCTAATTAATATTCGCCACTTTAATACCTTAACCCTGAAAGAAAAATTTACTGCAAAGTGCCTTGCCGAATTTAAGGCATTACCACTTCCGCTAGCACATATCGCCATATCGTAGTGCAACGGAGATATCTTAGCCAATTAGAAATTACATTAACCACGCATTATTCATGGCAACTATTTCTCCACTAGTTAACTTAAAACTGAGCAAAATAAACAATATAGTGAAGAGTATATGAAACCGATAAGCTATTAGCGGGGCCACTCTATAATGGCTTAGTCACTGTTAAAGAATAACTACTCCTTTTTGACTAGCTCTTTTGTCTGTCTTTTTCGTTAAAAACCAGAACCATAGCTATGCTTAGGTTTTTTGCGTCAAATACAAACAAAATTTTTGCGTCAAATTCGAAGCATTTATTCTTTAACAGTGCCTTAGCTTACACCGAAAAACTTTCCCCACAACCACAAGTACGAGTAGCGTTAGGGTTCACAAACTGAAAGCCTTTACCATTAAGTCCATCACTAAAATCGAGCATAGTGCCTAGTAGGTAAAGCAAACTTTTTTTATCAACCACAATTTTTAATCCATTGTCCTCATAAATTTCATCACGTTCTCTTAGGTCGGCATCAAAACCTAAATCGTACATTAAGCCAGAGCAGCCCCCTCCTTTAACCGAAACACGTAAATTATAATTGTCTGGGTGCTTTTCTTTAACTCTAAGCGATATTAATTCTTTTTTTGCCTTATCTGAAATAGTAATCATAGCGGTGATTTTATGTTATAGGATTTAATACTACACTAAAAACAGTAATAGTTTGCATATCTCTACTGTAATAGAGTTTGTCTAACGCTTCATATATATCTTTTGCTCTAAAATACGAAGTATGTAATTCTTTTTCGTTTTTTGCTGCCCATTGTATGGTGTATGGGCTTTCTTTTTCTCTGTAATTTTTTACATACTCAAACATTTTTTTGAGCGCATCTAACTTTTCGTACGTGGTAACAGAATGAAATAAAAACGATTGATTATGCCTCGGATTAATCGTAATCAAATCAAGCTTTATTTTTTCTTCAACTTGCGAATAAGTAAAAACCATTGAATTGCTGTCGAGCCCCAAGTGCGACTGAATGTCTTTTTGGATTTTAGCTAATTCAACATGTATGTCTGCAGATTGTTCTAACATGAGCGTTATTGATAGTACATTTGCGATTAGATATTGCTAATCATTACAAAACTAAAGAATTGTATCGTTAATCCAATTATGCAAAAGATTGAACATTTAGGTATTGCCGTAGAAAATTTAGAAGAAGCTAATTTACTGTTCTCAAAATTACTAGGAAGCAGCCATTATAAAGTGGAAAAAGTAGAAGGAGAAAAAGTAGCAACTTCTTTTTTTAAAATTGGAGACACTAAAATTGAATTATTAGAAGCTACCGCTGAAACGTCTGCCATTCATACATTTATTCAAAAAAGAGGGAAAGGGATTCACCATATCGCTTTTGGAGTAGAAGATATTTATGCTGAAATGAAGCGATTAAAAGCAGAAGGGTTTGAATTATTAAATGAGGTGCCCAAAGAAGGAGCCGATAATAAACTCGTATGTTTTTTACATCCTAAAACCACAGGTGGTGTGTTAGTTGAAATTTGCCAAGAAAAAAATAATGGAGAATAAAGAAAATAGAACAGAATTAAACGATTTGGGTGAATTTGGATTAATCGATCAAATTCAGAAAAAAGTAACCCTAAAAAACACCTCCACAGTTTTAGGTATTGGCGATGATGCAGCTCTTATTGATGCAGGCGAATACTACCAAGTAGTATCTACAGATTTATTAACGGAGGGCATTCATTTTGATTTGTCTTATACACCTATAAAGCATTTAGGGTATAAAGCAGTGGCTATAAATGTATCTGATATTGCCGCTATGAACGCCATACCGGAGCAAATACTGATAAGTATTGCACTTAGCAACCGCTTTTCGGTGGAGGCTGTTAATGCGTTTTATGAAGGCGTGCGTATGGCCTGCGAAGATTACAAGGTTGATTTAGTGGGAGGTGATACATCCACTTCGGCTGGAGGTTTATTTATTTCCGTTACTGCTATTGGCAAAGTGGCAAAAAATAAAGTGGTAAAAAGAAGTGGAGCAAAAGATAAAGATATAATTTGTGCCACAGGCGATTTAGGCGGTGCTTATATAGGATTACAAGTGCTAGAGCGCGAAAAACAAGTGTTTATGGCCGACCCTAATATGCAGCCACAGCTCGATAAATATGAGTATATGGTGGGTCGCCAATTAAAGCCTACAGCTAGAATGGATATTATCCATGAGCTAGATGAACTTGGTATTATACCAACCTCTATGATTGACATTAGCGATGGACTAGCCTCAGAATTATTGCATTTACAAAAGCATTCGGGTTTGGGCATTAAAATTTATGAAGATAAACTGCCCATTGATAACCAAACATACGAAACGGCCGTTGAGTTTGGTCTCGATCCCATTACCTGCGTGCTTAATGGAGGAGAGGATTATGAATTATTATTTACCATTAGCCAATCCGATTTTGATAAACTGGAAAAACATAGAGATATTCACTTTATTGGATTTATTGATAAAACTGATAAAGAGGCAGGTCTTATTACCAAATCTAAAGCTTGGGTGCCATTAAAAGCACAGGGCTGGAGTCATTTTAAGAAATAAACTAAAGCTACAAATTATGCCATATTAACATTAAAATGGCATAATGCATAATCCAAGTTAAAGTTAGCTAGCTTTTTGCTGCCTTTTTTGAGGGGTATTAGAATATGGTATAAATAGTTTGGTGGTATTATCAATCAAAAAACATCCAAGCAAACCCGAAATCAGCTAGGCTTCGTTTTCCTATATAATTAGGGGCAGCAAAATAGGTTTCTTGTGTAAAAACACCTACAATATTATTAAATTTAAAAAATACAAAAGCATGCCCTATTTTAGTATTAATGTAAAAATCAGATATTAAAAACGCGGGCACATTAAACGTATCTTGTATAAAAAATTGATTGGTAGATACTCGGTAATCAGGTGCAAAATAATCAGATTTCCAATGATTATCTATCCCAACCTGCCAATCTAGGCTACCCCCAAAACTAATACCGTGCAAATACACATTTAGGTTTGCCATTACCGTAGGTACAGGAAATGCTTCTGCATTTTCACCCCCCACTACCGTGTATAACCCCTCCCCTTCAATATAAAAATTATTTAGTGGATTAATTAAAAATTGAATACCTGTAGTTATAAGGGCATTTGTTCCATTTATTTGAGTTGGTATTGCTTCTTTATTATAATACACATAATCAGTAAAAGAAGTAAAAGCTAGTTTGGGTTTAAGAAACGAATTTTTAGCAAACCGATGCGTATAGCTTCCATCTACTTGTAGGGCTTTAATGGTCTTAAAATCATTTATCCAATAATCATGATTGCCTAAATAGGCCTTTTCCATAAAAGAAGCTTCGTACTGTTGTGTAGTAAAATTAGCGTTAAGGTTTTTAAACCTTAGCTTACCCCATAGTTTTTGGTTGCCATTTAAGTTAAAATCAATTCCGCCATATAATTGATAATTGGGGCTGAAATCATACCTAATTCTGCCTCCTATATAATGCTCAATGCCATCTTGTGAAGGCTTGGTGTTTTTGAAATTAAGTGTGTCGGATTCTCCAGCACCGTATTTAAAGGTAAAAATTCGATACCGGTAATGAGCGGAATAAAAAAGAGGCCCAATGTTACCTTTTATCCCGTTTTCGAAGCTAATAGTCTCAAAAAGAGTGGAGTCATTCGTAGCGGTATTGCTAAAATAAGTGGTATCAAAATAACTAATTTCTTCGGGGCTCAAGGCTTCATCGTAAAACTTCGTTTTATCGTAAGAGCGATCAAACACTTGATACACTTGTAAGGCATCATTTACTTTAAATTGATGATACAAATGGTAGGTTTTTTTTACATACTCGCTATTGGAATTGTCCAAAAAAACTTCTGCATTATCATCGAAATAACCATCAGGCGATCGTTCTATATCTATTCCTCCTTGTTCTACTGCATTGGTTTTTAATCGCGAAAAATTACCCATCACCAAATATTTTCTATTGGGTGTAAAATAGACCAAGTATGCATCAAAACCTTCGTTTTTCACAAGTCGATCATTTCTTCCTCTTGTATTAACTTGCTTATCCGAATTAATGTTAAAATAATCGATTCCAACATTAAAATTAGAACTATCACTACGATTGAACCCAACATCTACAATCGTTCGATTTTGGCCACCAATTGCGGCAGAGATTTTCGAATAAGGCGATTTTGTATCGTAATACTTAAAATCATGAATTGATCTAAAATAGGGAACGTAGGCCGAATAGCCTGATCTTTCTCCTATTAAATAGGGTAATTTATAATATATATTGCGAATGGCAGTACCAGAAACACCCAAATCCTGCATTCTATATTCGGTTGTTTCTGGCTTGCTCCACCGATGCAAATTAACAGCACTTGTATCTATTACCGTAAAGGTAATATCGTTGTACAAAATATTTTCCTCTGTAATGTACTGGGTGCTTTTAGGGCCATAAACTAATTTGGTGCTATCATCCAAAACTTGGCTTTTAACAGAAAGCGAAATAACCCCAAAAACTATCATGAAAGCAAGTCGTATCACCACACAAAAATAATTACATTGCCAACAAAGAGGCTTAATACTGAATTAATCTTCTTGCTCATACTTCGTTTTAATTGAGTTACTAATTAATAAATTAAACTCCTCTCCTTCCTCAAACAAAAACTGAACCGAAATTGGCAAATAAAAAAGATTAGGGTTTTCGGTCGTATCATAAAGTTGATTCGACCGAATTTTTGCCATGTCTTTTTCGGTAGTAATTAACTGTGCATTATGCTGCTTAGCTTTTTGTATAAGCGATGATACATCCTCTAAATTATAATCATAATGATCTTTAAAAGAAATTACTTCCTTCAAATCAAATGAGTTTTCAACATATTCTTGCAATGGTTTTATATTAGCCAAACCAGCAAATAGTACCACTTTTCCAGTAAATTTATAACCTTTTTTATAGGCTATGGGCATACCGTACTTAATGCTTGAAAAATAAATAGGTGTTTGAGGACTACTGTATTTTTTAACAGATGCAACTACCTTATTTTTTAAGGTGTTTGATAAATTAGTAGGGCACTTAGTAATTATAATAGCATCCGCACGTTTAGCACCACTTCTTTGCTCTCGCAAATAACCAGAGGGAAGCACATAATCGGTGTAAAAAGGAGCATTATATTGACTTAATAATATATTAAAATCGGGGGTAACTGTTCTATGTTGATAGGCATCGTCTAATAAAATAGTTTGGGTTTCAGGATGCTCCATCAATATTCTAGGAATAGCCAATGCTCGATTTTCGCCTACCGCTACGGCAACATCTTTTTTAAATTTTGTATAAAACTGAAAAGGTTCGTCACCAATATCTTGTACCGTAGAAGACTCTTTTGCTAGTATAAACCCTTTTGATTTTCGTTTATAACCTCTACTTAAAGTAGCTACCGAATACGTAGGTTTTAACAACCGAATTAAATACTCTACCATAGGCGTTTTTCCCGTTCCTCCAACCGATAGGTTTCCCACGTTAATGGTCATTATATCATAATTAAAACTACGGCTGTAACCAATAGTATAAAGATGATTGCGAAACCTCGTAATTAAGATATAAATAAATGTAAGTGGAGATAAAATTATCGCTCGAAAATTCATTATCGGCAAAATAGAATAAGTTGTCGTTTTCTCCTCAAATTCAATTTGCTAACTTTACAGTTAATAAACTTGAACTATGCAATAGAGGCTCTATGAACAAGAAATTCTATAAACATAAGCCACGTTAAAACTTGAGGATACAAATATGATTAAAATAAAAGATGTAATTGCTTATTTAGAAACAATTGCTCCTATGGCAGATCAAGAATCGTATGATAATTGTGGATTGCTTACGGGTGATGTTAATGAACCCGTGCTAGGAGCGGTTATTACCTTGGATTGTACCGAAAAAGTTGTGCAAGAAGCCATTGATAAAAAATGCAACCTTATTATTACGCACCATCCTATTATTTTTTCTGGTTTAAAACAAATTACAGGTAAAAACTATGTAGAACGAACCATTATTAAAGCAATTAAAAACAACATCGCTATTTATGCCATTCATACCAACCTTGATAACAGTATTACTGGTGTTAATTATCAATTTGCAAAAAAACTTGGGCTTGAGAATCTTTCTATCTTAAATCCAAAAAACAATACCCTCAATAAGCTTGTGTGTTTTGTGCCTAAGCTACATAAGCAAGAGGTATTACAAGCCTTATTTTCAGCAGGTGCTGGCTCAATAGGCAATTATAAAAACTGTAGTTTTACTTCAACAGGCATTGGCAGCTTTACAGCTAATAAAGAAGCGAACCCGCACATTGGGCAAGTTGGCACGCCCGAGCAAGTGGAGGAAACTCGTATGGAAGTAATTATTCCATCACACAATCGAAACAATATAATAAATGCCTTAAAAGCGGCTCACCCTTATGAGGAAGTAGCCTATTATCTTACAGAACTGGTAAATACAAACCAAGACAAAGGTGCAGGAATGATTGGTGAGTTTAAAACTACTTTATCCATCCACGATTTTTTAGAACACCTTAAAACAAAGATGGGCCTTTCGGCAATTAAATTTACCAACGAGTATAGGGGGCGTATTAAGCGAATTGCAATTTGTGGTGGATCTGGAAGTTTTTTATTAAAAGCAGCTTTGGGGGCAAAAGTAGATGCTTATGTTTCGGCCGACTTTAAATATCACGAATTTTTTGATGCGGAAGATAAACTATTAGTATGCGATATTGGCCACTACGAAAGTGAAGTTTCCACAAAAGATTTACTATATGATATTTTAAGTAAAAAATTCTCTAGTTTTGCACTCAATTTGTCAGAAACAGACACTAATCCAACCAGTTATTATAAGTAAATGGAAAACACAGTTGCTAAAAAACTCGAATCGCTCGATAAACTTCAAAAAGTTGATTCTAAGATTGATAACATCAAAAAAATTAGAGGTGCTTTGCCTGAAGAAGTTGGAGATTTAGAAGATGAAATCGCTGGTTTAGAAACTAGAATCGGAAAATTTAATACCGATTTAGAAAATCTCGAAGCTGGTATTGAAGAGAAAAGACAAGGTATGAAAACCTCAGAAACTCTCATTAAAAAGTACGAAGAGCAGCAGATGAATGTTCGCAATAATCGAGAATATGATGCCATTACTAAGGAAATGGAATTGCAGGCACTCGAAATACAAGTATCAGAAAAAAGAATTAAAGAAGCCTTTATTAAAATAGAGGCTAAAAAAGAAGAAATTGAAGCAGCTAAAATAGTAATTGCAGATAGAAACCAAGATTTAGGTGCTAAAAAAGAGGAGTTAGAAACGTTAATTTCTGAAAGCGAAGCGGACGAAACAAAATTAGAGAAAGAACGAAAAAGAGCATCTAAGCCAATTGATGAGCGTATTTTAACGGCCTATAATCGGTTAAGAAATAATGCCAAAAACGGATTGGCTGTGGTAGCGGTACAACGGCACGCCTGTGGCGGATGTTTTAATGTTGTCCCTCCGCAACGCCAAGCTGATATTAAAGAGAAGAAGAAAATAATTGTATGTGAGCATTGTGGCAGAATTCTTTCTAGTGTTGAACTAGTAATTGAACCCGAGAAGCCAAAACGTACGATTAGAAGAAAAAAGGCAGTAGCTAAAAAATGATTATACATAATTAACTATGTTAACAAAAAAGGGAGGCAAATGCCTCCCTTTTTTTATGTGCCTATTTTATTTTTGAGCAGACCCTAACCCGCATTATTCACCATGAATAATGTGGATTTAAGATTATATTTCAACGGCCAATAAAAGCATATCATCTGTTTGCTCATTTGCTCCTTTCCAATGTTCGATTTCATTTTCGAAAAAATCTTTAATTCCATTAATTCCAGTCGCACGATTTGCAACTTCCTCCAAGCGTTTGATTAAATATTTTTTGTTATTATCCCCTCCAAATTGATCTATAACTCCATCTGTAAACAAAATAATAGTATCGCCTTGTTCTACATCAAAATAATGAACATCGAAGCTTGGCATTTTATCAACCGATCCTCCTACTGAATTTCTACTTCCTTTAATTGTTTGCAGGTTACTTCCTTGTTTAAGAAGCAATGGCCTTTTTGCGCCTGCAAAACTCAATCGTTTATTTGCCTTATCTAACACGCAAACAGACACATCCATGCCATCTTTTAACGAGCTGCCTAGCTTTGATTGGCCAAGCCCTTCAACCACTTTGGTGTGCAACTCGCACAATATTTTATCAGGGCTACAAACTCTTTTCTCACTAATTATTTGCTTGAGTAAACTAGTACCCATAACACTTAAAAAAGCACCAGGAACACCATGACCAGTACCATCAGCCACAACTAGTATCTTTTTACCATCAATTTCATCCACCCAATAAAAATCGCCACTTACCACTTGCGCTGGTTTATAGTATAAGTAGGCAGCGGCATTACTCGACTTAATAATTGAAAAATCTGGCAATATAGCTTCTTGAATCCCTTTGGCATACTTCACTCCATCCATTATCTCGCTATGCTGTTTTTCAATGGTCGAATTTTTTTGTTCAAGCAAATAATTAGCCTTTGCTTTAAAATAATAGCGATAGTACACAAACCCAAGTAATACAACAACTAAAAAAATAATAGCCAAAGCCGCATAAAATTTATATTTATCCGCTTCTGCGTTTGCATTAAGTATCGATATTTCTTGCTCTTTTGTTTTTATTTGGTAACTCGTTTCAATTTCGATTAGTTTTTGTGCCGATTCTCTTTTATAGAGCGAATCCTGCATTTCAGCATATAACCTACTATATTTATGGGCTGCTTTAAAATCACTAAGCTCTTTTGATACCATCTCCAATCCTCTGTAACAACCTTTTTGAATTGGTTGTGCTCCCACTTTTTGAGCGCTCCTTAATCCTTTTTCGAAATGTAATTTTGCATTAACTACATCTTGCATTAGCAAATCAATTTCTCCCAATTTTTGGTGGTAATAAGCTAGTACATAATCTGAATTCGGAGTATTTTCAAAAAAAGTTAATGATTTTACTAAATAATACTGGGCAGAATCTACCTTTCCTTGGTCTAAAAACACTTCTCCTAACGACCCATTGGAATAAGCCACAGAAACCTCATCCTTTAATAATACATCTATTTTCAAGGCTTCTTTTAGTACAATATAAGCGGAGTCGTAATAGCGCAAGCTGCTATAGGTAAGCGCCATGTTATTAAGTGTTATGCTATACCTTGCACTATCAAAAATTTTCTTTTTTAATGCCAACGATCGCTTATAATAAACAATGGCCAATTGAGGTTGTTGCAATTCTCCATAATTATTTGCCACATTATTAAGTAACCTGCTCTCATTCGAGGGGTTCTTGCTATTTAATTGTGTAACTAAAACCAATGCTTCTAAAAAATGATCGTTACTCTTAGAGAGGTTTCCCATTTTATAATACACAATACCCAAACGGTTTTGAGCAGTTAACAAATCTTTGGTTGTGCCAAATTCTTGCGCAAAAGCAAGTATTTCGTTGGCATATTCTAATGATTTAAAAAGATCGTCATTATCATAATAACTACTAATATTCAACCCAGTCGCAATTTTATCACTCCCTATTTGATCTTCATACTCGTATAATAGGCTATCTAATTTTTCTTGCCCAATAGTTACTTGGTAAAAAAGCATCAGCATAATAAATATACTTACTATTTTGGTCATTATACGTTTTAAGAAAGTTGATTGCTAAATTAGAATAATATTTGAAATTTGCATTTATTAGTTGAATTTAAGATTTTTATTTCATAAGAAAGTTTATTAATACCATCCTATACAATTATATATATACCCAGCCTATAAGCTAATGAAAAAACAAATTAAGATAACCTCTATTAATTCATTATTTGTCTATTTATCTTCGCCTTATGAATACGTATGAATCACTTATTAAAAATGGGAAATACCAACAGGTAGTAGATGAGTTAACCAAGTTATTAGCTACTGATAATTATAATACCGAAGCATTAATATGGCTCGCAAAAGCCCAATTTAAACTAGATTTATATCCAGACTCGATTGATACTTATAGCAAACTAATTAACTTATTACCAGGGGTTGCTGATTTGTATGCAGATAGAGGACTTTGTTATCATCTTGCGGGTGAAGTAAAGCTCGCATTAACAGATTTTGACAAAGCCGTGGAACTTGAACCCAAAAATGCCTATCGTTACTCTTGTAGAGCTTTTGTAAAAAATTATTATAAAGACTACCAAGGAGCACTCGCTGATTATAATAAAGCCATTGAAATTGACCCTGAAGATGCAATTGCTTATAATAACAAAGGGATGCTAGAAGAAAAATTGGGCTTTGAAGAACAGGCTAACCAGAGTTATAACGCATCTGATCAATTGCAGGGCATCGACCTAGATAAAGAGCTTGCTAAAATAAATACAAAAGATGCACTCCCTATTACACTACCAACAACTAAGCCTAAAACCCTAACTAAAGGCGATTATTTTTCAGTATTAAAAACCGTGTTTACAAGCAAACAGGGTTTTAATGAGTTTGTTCGTTTTTTAACCAGAAAAAGAAAAAGCTCATAAATACATCTTAGCCAACCTTGCCCCATTTTTTTTCGTGATTATAATAAATATTTTCTCCTTTTAACGTTAATGGAGAATCAATATTATTAGCATATAAACCACCCGTTCCAAGCCCTTGTGGTCGTTTAACATCCAAAAAGGAAGCAAACTGACAAATGGCATTAAGCCCAATATTGGACTCTAAAGCAGAAGTTAACCACCACCCTATTTTTAAATCTTTCGCAATTTCAATCCACTCCAAACAGCTAGTAAAGCCTCCAAGTAAAGATGGTTTTAAAATAATATATTGAGGCATTATTTTTTGCACTAAGGCTTTTTTTTCTTGGTAGCTGTTTACGCCAATTAATTCCTCATCTAATGCAATAGGCACTGGTGTTTTTTTACATAAGGTAGCCATTAATGTAGGCTGCCCAGCTTTAATAGGCTGCTCTATTGAATGCACGTCCAGTTGGCTTAATCTTTGAAGCACCTTTAAAGCACTTTTAAAACTAAAAGCTCCATTTGCATCTACACGCAATTCTAACTCAGAGGCAGAAAATCGTTTTCTTACTTTCATAAGCAATCGCATTTCTTCTTCGAAATTAATGGCACCAATTTTTAGTTTAATGCACCGATACCCCTGCTCTATTTTTTCTTCAATCCGTTTTAGCATCAAATCGCTATCGCCCATCCACACCAATCCATTTATTTTAAGAGGTCTGCCATCAACATAAAACGAATTATTACAATGCTTTTTAATACCTCCATGATACAAATCGAGCAAGGCTGTTTCTACGCCAAAACGAATTGAAGGTAATTTATCATCTACTCTTCCAGCAATAGCAAATGCTTCTTTTTCAGAAACAGGCATGTGTATGCCCTCCAGTTTTAGCAATTCATTTTGTAGTCTATTTTCAAAATCAGGAATATCATCTATACTCAATCCTTTAAGAGGGCCTGCTTCTCCAATCCCATAAATAGATTTATCGGTATCGTAAACGTTAATAAACCAAATTTTTTTATGAGTTAAAATCCCTCTGCTAGTACCTGCTTTAAAAATAAACTTGAGATTATGCGATTTTACAGTAAATTTTAATGCCATTTTAATAGTTTAAAACTCAATTCTAAGCATTTTTGCACGAAGAACAGACTACTTGGATGCAAAAAGAAATAACCATTGATTTAAAAGAATATCTATACAATTTGCCAATAGAAAAAATAGCGTATGAGGGCAGTTCTAAAAGAGACAACTCTAGCCTCTTGTTTTATAATAAGGGAAAAATTGAAGATTATATTTTTAAGGATATTACAAGCCTTATACCTGCCAATTCAACCCTGTTTTTTAATAACACTAAAGTAATACCTGCACGGCTATATTTACAAAAAAAAACAGGCGCAAACATTGAACTATTTTTACTTAAACCCGCCTATAATAAGGAGATTAGCCTCACCCTTGAAAACACAAAGAAAGCAGTTTGGGAATGCATGATAGGAAACCTTAAAAAATGGAAAGAAGGCGAAAAATTAATAGCAACCATTAAGCTAAATAAAACGAAATTAAATTTACAAGCAATACTTGTAAATAAAAAAGATAAAGTTGTTGAATTTAGTTGGAACAACACAGATATTTCGTTTGCTCAACTCATTGATAATCTAGGAAATACACCTTTGCCACCCTATATAAAAAGAGACCTAAAAGATAGCGATAAGCAGCGTTATCAAACCGTTTATTCTAAAGTAGAAGGAGCCGTAGCAGCCCCTACCGCAGGTCTTCATTTTACAACTGATGTTTTGCAACAATTACATACCAAAGGGATTAAACAAAAGCATCTTACGTTGCATGTTGGAGCAGGCACTTTTATGCCCATAAAATCAGCCTCTGTTCAAGAGCACCCTATGCATAACGAAACAATGATTGTTCCCATTAATATAATAGAATCGGTCATAGAATCAGACTTTACCATTTCTGTTGGAACAACCTCTATGAGAACCCTAGAAAGTTTGTATTGGTTTGGTGTAAAATTAATCGACAACCCAAAGGCGAGCTTTAAAATTGACAAAATGTTTCCTTACCAACCAAGAAACACTACCCCCACTAAAAAAGAAGCTTTTGAAGCTATTCGTGCTTATGCCTTGCACCATAAACTCGATTATTTAATGGGCGACACAGAAATATTTATTTTTCCTGGATATAAATTTCGAGTTTGCGAAGGTCTTATCACTAACTTTCATCAGCCAGAAAGCACACTCATACTGCTTATAGCTGCATTTATTGGCGATAAATGGAAATCCGTTTATAACCATGCTTTACAAAACAACTATCGATTTTTGAGCTTTGGCGATAGTTCATTACTAATTCCAACAAAATAATTTTAATTGATAAGCCTCTTTTTTTGTAAAAAATTAAAATAATCCTATCTTTCAGGTTATAAACAATCAAAACTCTTGAAAAAGTTAATTTTAAAGACTTTAAATGCTCGCCCTGAGGAATTTTCGTCCATTGGGTTATTGCTAGCACTCGGTTTTTTTACAGGTATTTTTTTAGCTAGTTATGATGTAGCCGCCCCTGCCCTTTTCTTGGCTACCTTTGAAGACAATACCGTACTAGCTCAAGCCATACTTTTTTCAGGAGTATTGAGTGTTTTTATCACCTATTTATATGCCTACCTACAACGAAAAATAGCATTTCAAAATTTAGTGCTATTCTTTTTACTAATGCTATTAGCTAGCACAGCGGCTATTTGGGTTCAAAATAATGCCGTAGAAGTAAACGAAACTGTTGTTTTTATTGCCTTTGTTTTAGCACTGCCTTTTTCGTTTATTGCACTCCTTATTTTTTGGGGATACTTTGGTAGAGTTTTTAATTTAAAACAATCTAAAAGAATAATTGGCGGTATTGATACAGGGCAGTTGATTGCCTCAATAATATCATTATTTGCCATAGGTTACATCCTTGATAATAATATTATAAAAACGCCTCAGTTATACCTTGGCTCGGTAGTAGGAATAGTAGGGATGATTATCGCCACTTTATTTACTAACCCTTTACTCAAAAAAACATCTGCCGCTATTCAAAAAGTAAAAGCGCAGCCATTTAAAGAAATAGCTAGCAACCGCTACACACGGTTAATGTCTTTTTTTGTAATCATATCTTTAATTGCGGTTACATTTATCGATTACAGTTTTTTATCCGTAATCAACGTACAATGGACAACTGTAGCTGAAAAAGGAGCTTTTTTAGCCAATTTTGAAGCAACCGTTGTTATTTTCAGCTTCTTATTTCAAACTTTTGTTACCGATTGGCTCATAGAAAACTACGGCCTTAAAGTTTCACTAATTCTTAACCCCATACTAGCCATACTACTAGCAGGCGTTGCGTTGCTTGTGGGTTTAATTATAGGATTTACAGACCAAGCAGAAAATTTTGTGTGGTTTTTTCTAGCAATTTCGGCCAGTAAACTATTTATTGATGCACTTAAAGATGCGCTAGATGGGCCCACTTTTAAGCTCTATTTTTTGCCCATCGACAACGATGTAAGGTTTGATGTTACCACTAAAATTGAAGGCGTTGTTACTGCCATTGGTGGTGTGCTTGCAGGTTTAATTCTTTTAGGAATGAACCAGTTTAATGTAGCACTTATCTATATGGTTGCTGGTTTAATACCCATCCTGTTTCTTTGGTATTTTATTACCAACAAATTGCATGCAGGCTATAAAAACGCCTTGCAACACACCCTAGAAAAAAACAGAAACATAAGAGATTCTACGAGTGTATCAAAAAATGTAGAGCTGCCCGAAGGCCAAATAATTAATGAGCTAAAACTACTCGAACGAATAAGCCCAGGAGTTTTTGAGAAAAAAGCCCTAAAAATGGTTGACACCGTTAAAGGCAGTGTTTTAAATTATTTAGAAAAGAGAATAGCAACATTGGAATTAGGTATTGAGCCCATAACTACTGGCGAAAAATATGCAACCCAAGATATTAAATTACTAGCCACCAAAGCAGCCAATGAAGCAAATACGAACGATGTAATCTCCATTTCGCCAGATAGGCTTTATACGCTTTCTAAATCGCAGGTAAAAAATGATAGAATATTAGCTGCAAAGCTATTACGTAGCTTGATCTCCGATAAATCAATTTTTATTTTACTAGAATTATTAAGAGATCAAAATAAAGAAGTAAAAAAACAGGCCATTATTACTGCACGTAAAGTAAAACGTAAAGAAACATTGCCCTTATTAATTGAACTGCTCGGAAGCAAAATTTTTACCTATGACGCTACCGCTGCCTTAATTGAATTTGGCGAACAAATATTACAAAGTTTAGAAAACGCCTTTCATCGTTCGGGTCAAAGCCAATCCGTTATGCTTAAAATTATTTCAATCTTAAGCCAGGTAAATGTACCCGAATCACACCAAATTCTTTGGGCAAAAATAGATTTTGTCGACCGCAAAATTGTACGTCAAGTTTTATTAGCTTTTAAAGAAAAAAATTATCAAGCTAGTGAAAGCGAAATGGGTCAATTAAGCAGCTTATTATCAGATGAAATTGGCAAAGCAATTTGGAATTTAGCCGCTATTGATGAGCTATCTGATAATGCGTATAATCTACCCCTAAAAAAAGCATTGCTTGAAGAGGTAGAACGAAATTTTAGTACGGTTTACATTTTACTTTCTATGCTTTATGATAGTAAATCTATAGAACTCGTTAAAGAAAACATAGAATCTGGAACAAGTGAAGGTAATACGTTTGCATTGGAGCTATTAGATATATTTATCTCGCCCGATATTAAACCAAAGCTTTTTCCATTACTGGACGACATCGAAACCAAAGAAAAACTACTAAAGCTTCAACACTTCTACCCTCGCCAGTCTTATAACGAAGCCACTATGTATAATTTTTTACTCAATAGAGATTATAATAATATAAACCGCTGGACTAAAGCTTGCACTTTATATGCACTAAAACACAATAAGCAACCTGCCGTTACCAACAGCGTTATTGCACAAATGTTTAACCCAGATAATTTACTCGCAGAACTCGCAGCTTCCATCATAATAAAAGACAATAAAAACACGTACAAAAGCATCACTGAAAGGTTGATTTTAAAAAATAAAAATTTTAAGGTAGTAATAAATCGAATTGAAAAAGAACTACCTACTAAATATGACATCTGCGATTTTTTTGCAAAAGGTGATTCATTCCATTTTTTAACAGGGCTTCATATTTCTGAAATAATAGATGAAGCCGAATTAATAGAACTAAATACTGGAGATGAAATTAGTATTACCAATGAACAGTTTGCCTATTATGTATTATCAAATAGCCCCGTAGTTATTGCAAAAGGGGGCATCGAATCCAATTTTATAGAACATGAACTCATTGGCAATATGTTTTCTAACGATACCATTATGTTGCAAAAAATAAAAGCAACCAGTGAAACTAAGCTTTTAAAATTGAACTTAAACAATGTATTTGATGTATTAATTAATTATAAATTTCTAGCAAATAGAATAATTAATACGGCAAGCAAAAACACAAAAAATCATTTTTACCAATCTTTTAAACCCTAACCTTCTACGATGGAAATAGATATTTTAATAATTTATAGTGAAGCCGACAATCAACTAGAAGAAGGGGGTGACCGCTGGGTAAGCAGTTTTGAGAAATTTTTACGAACCATTTTAAATCAAGTTTTAGGAGCAAAACCCGTTATCGTTTCAAAATCAGATACCGATGCCTTAACTAAAACTGAATTACAAAATACAGTGGTATTGGTAAGCATTATTTCTAACAACATGATTAAAAGTGGCCCTTGCTTAGATGCCATTGAAGAGTACGTTATCGTTAAAAAATCAAAAGCTAATGTATTAAAAGTAATGAAAGAAGAAGTTAGAATTGAACTTTTACCGTCAAAGCTAAATCAACTAATTCCATACGATTTATATAATACAGAAAGTATTGAACGTGAAACTCCAGCATTTTATGATTTTTTTGGCCCCAATGCAGAGCATATTTATTGGATGAAATTGGTGGATCTTGCTTTTGATATTAATGAGTTATTATATAATCAAGAAAATAAAGAGAAGAATGTTAAGCCTTTAATTGAACGAAAATCTATTTACTTAGCCACCACAGGAAACGACCTATCAATTCAACGCAATATAATTAGAAGAGAGATTCAAAGGCATGGATTTAACGTGTTACCAAACCATAACCTTTCTACCAAACTCGAAGACCTTACCCAAGAAATAAATAAGGATTTATCGGAGTGTGTTTTTGGAATCCACTTACTTGGCAACTCCTATGGCGATATACCCGAAGGAAGCAATTACTCAGTGGTAGATTTGCAACACAGGTTGGCAGCACAAGTAAAAACAAAAACGGGCGGTAAAATGCAACGCCTAATATGGATAAATCCCGACCAAGAAAAAGCAAGTGATAAGCAAAAGACTTTTTTAGAAAACCTGCAAAGAGATGTAGGAGCACTAGAGGGCGCAGAGGTGCTTCAAACCCCTTTAGAAGATTTTAAAAATATAATGAGAGAAGAAATTTTTTCTAAAAGAAATTTTGGCACTCAAGAAAAAGAAGAAAAAGCTTTCCATGTGGATAAAAGCAAGCTAAACGTCTATCTTATTTACGATAAAATTGATGAATCTGCCGTCTTATCTACCAAAAAATTATTAGTGAAAGCTGGGTTAAATGTAATGGAGTCTGATTTCGGTAAAAATTTATTGGAAATTCGAAAAACTCATCTCGAAAAACTAAAACAGCTAGACCTCGCCATTGTATTTCAAGAAAAAGTAAATACAAACTGGGTAAGAATGAAACTGCTCGACCTATTAAAAGCACCTGGGTTAGGTAGAGTTAAACCCATTGTTGGTAAAGCAATTTTGGCTGGCCAAGGCATCGACTTAATAAAAAAAGATTTTGAAAGCTACGAAGTAGAATTAATACACTCAAATGGTAAAAAATTGGCAGAAGATCAAATACTCACATTTATTAAAGGGTTAAACAAAACAATATGAGCACCATTACTAGCCATATTGACAATCCATTTCCTGGTCTAAGACCTTTTAATATTGACGAAAGCCATTTGTTTTTCGGTAGAGAAGGTCAAACAGATGAAGTATTAATGAAATTAGCCCAGCATCGCTTTGTTGGTATAATTGGCCCATCTGGCAGTGGTAAATCTTCGTTTATTTATTGTGGAGCCCTTCCAATTTTACATGGAGGCTTTTTAACAGAAAATGGGGCCAATTGGGAAGTTGTTGTAACCCGACCTGGCAATAACCCAGTTGAAAATTTGGGTGAGGCAATTTTAGAACATGACCCCAGTTATGATACCACCAATTATGAAGATCGTAAAATAAAAAGAACCATTATTTCCACCCTAATGAAAAGTAGTTCATTAGGATTGGTGGAAGCTATACAACAAACAAGAAAAAAAACAGGAAAAAATTACTTAATACTTGTAGATCAGTTTGAAGAACTATTTCGATTTAAAGACAATAACTTAAATAAAAACTCTGTTAATGAAACATTGCGTTTTATTAACCTCTTAATGGAGGCCATTAATTACGAAGATGAGCCTATCTATATTGCCATTACCATGCGTTCCGATTTTATTGGCGAATGTGCGCAATTTGCCGAACTTACCCGAAAAATAAACGATAGCCATTACTTAATTCCGATGCTAACCCGGGAGCAAAAGCGTAAAGCCATCGAAGGCCCCGTAGCCGTAGGAGGAGGAAAAATTACCCCAAGATTAGTTCAAACACTATTAAATGATTTAGGCGATAACCCTGATCAACTCCCTATTTTGCAACATGCCCTAATGCGAACTTGGGATTATTGGAAAAATAATAGAGAAAATGAAAGCGAAACCATTGACTTCAAACATTATGAAGCCATTGGCACCATGGAAGAAGCCCTTTCGATGCATGCTAACGAAGCTTTTGATGAGCTTAATGATTACCAAAGAGAAATTTGTGCCATCCTATTTAAAGCAATTACCGAAAAACGAGGAGAGAGTTTTGGCATAAGGCGACCTACCCTATTAAGTGAAATTGCCTCTATTGCAGAAGTATCAGTTGAAGAAGTTTCGAGTGTAATTGAGCGATTCAGAGAAGCTAGTAGATCCTTATTAATGCCTCCTCATGAGCAAATTTTGCATGCCGACTCCATTATTGATATATCGCACGAAAGTTTAATGCGTATTTGGGTGCGATTAAAAAACTGGGTTGACGAAGAATCGGAAGCAGTAGGCATGTATCTACGCCTTTCAGAAGCCTCTGCCATGCACCAAGTAGGCAAAGGTGGCTTATGGCGCCCACCCGATTTGCAATTAGCATTAAACTGGCAATTAAAACATAAACCAACACTTATTTGGGGTCAACGCTACGACCTCGCATACGAGCGTACCATGGTTTTTCTTGAGTATTCTAAAAAAGAATTTGAAGAAGAACAAAAAATTAAAGAGCTACAAGCCAAAAGAGCCTTAAAAAGAGCTCGAATGACTGCCCTTATTATGGGAGCCGCCACCGTTATTTCTTTATTCTTTTTACTATTTGCTTTTATACAAAAAACAGAAGCCGAAAAAGCAACAATATATGCAGATGAACAGGCCAAAATTGCCGTTAAAAATGCTGCATTGGCAGATAAAAATGCCAAACAAGCCACTATTGAAAAAGAAAAGGCAGAAAAAGCTCAAACAGTAGCCGATACAGAAAAAGAGAAAGCTCAAATAGAAAGAGATAATGCGGTACAACAAAAGCGGCTTGCCAACCAAGCTACAACTAGAGCAAGATTAGCTGAGACTGATGCAAAAGAAAAAGAAAAACTAGCCATACTCGAAGGCAAAAAGGCTAGAATTGCAGAGGAAAAAGCTCGACTTGAAAAAGAAAATGCAGACAAACTTCGATACTTAGCACTATCGAAAGCCTTAGCCATTAAAGCCACCAAAAATATACCCGATTCGCAACTCAAAGGCTTGCTCGCTCGCCAAGGATATAATTTTAACGTGCAACATGATGGCCCAAGTTTTAACTCCGATATTTACGATGGCGTTTATAAAGCCCTCACTCAATTTAACGACATTTCTACCAAAAGCTTACAAGGCCATGCACAACAAGTAAATGTGGTTATTCATAATGGCAGCAGCAACCAAGGCGTCTTCTCAGCCGATTCTGAAGGTAAAATTCTACAATGGTCGGTTAAAAACGACCAAGCACAAGCAGATACTGTTATTGGTGCAAGGGTTGGCTTTAATACCAAAGATTTACTAGGCGACCCACAAGGCACTTGGTTACTTGCAGGTGGCGATTACCCAACTATTGACGACAATGCATTTATCAACTATTTTAATCTTAAAACCAATACCGTACAAGCACTAAAGGGCTTTAAAGGTATTATTCAAAATATGGTGTTACTAAACGCCCAAAAAGATTTTTTAGCCTTGCAAAAAAATGGGAAAGATATTGTAAAATACAACTTCGCTTCTAGCTCAGTAAGTCCGTTTATAACACCCTCTATAAAAATTAACCATATTTCGCTAAGTAGTAACGGCAAGTTTTTAGTAGGAGGAGGTAATAATGGAAAAGTATTTATTTGGGATTTAAACAATAATAATAAAGAACGAGTGGTGTATGAAACCAAAAACCATGCCATTACCTCGGTTCGTTTTAGCCCCAATGGCAGGTATTTAGTAGTAGGAAACCGAGAAGGGCTAGTCGTAATAATAGAGCCTGTTACAGGCAGCGTGGTAAGAAGTTTCTCCGAAATTCAAGCACAAATTAACGATATTGAATTTAGCCCTAACGGAACTCTTTTAGCCGTTGCTAGTTTTGATGGCACACTGCGCGTTTGGAATATGGAAGATCTAAAATTACAACCTTTGGTACTCTCTGGCTATACCGATTGGGCTGCCGCACTTGATTTTACTACCGATGGAGCATTTCTACTTGGAGGCGGTTTTGCCAACGGAGAAGTACGAGTTTGGCCCATAGACATTACCAATATGGCCGAAAAATTATGCACACATATTACCCGAAATATGACAGACGATGAATGGGAAATTTATGTGGCTAACCTAAATGATGTTGCAAAAGAAAATACGTGTACAAATGTGCTGGACTAAAAAAATAAAAATAAGCTTGCTAGTACTGGGCTTTAGCCTGCATGCAGGGTATTTATTTTCGCAAGAAGATAAAAGTAATTGTGTTTTACAACTAGAGCAAGCTCAAATAAAATACGACCAAGGTAGAATTCAAGATGTAGCACCATTAGTCGGAACTTGTTTAGCCAATAATGAGTTTGACAAAAGCGACAAAGCCCATGCCCTTAAACTACTTACACTTAGCTATTTGTTTTTAGAAGAACCCGAACAAGCAGAGGAAACGATGCTTGAACTACTTAAAACCAACCACGAATTAGCCATAAACCCTTTCATCGACCCCAGTGAATTTATAAATTTATACGAAAAATTTAGACACGACCCCATTTTTAATATTGGAGGTCATTTTACTGTTGTATTTGGCAGCCCTATTATTACCCATTTAAACGGCACACCTAATTTGAATAATGATATAAGGCAATCGTATTCTCCCTTATTAGGTATTAGATTAGGGTTGAATATAGAGTATAAATTAACCGATAAGATGTTCCTATTAGGCGAAATAAATTATCAAAACATTGAATTTGAAAAAGAGCATGAAATGCAAAAAATTATTAGCAACGGATTTAATGGTGGATTTAATGGTGCTGAAGAAATAGTTTCGATTGAAATGCCTTTACTCGTACGATACCATTTTTTAGAAAAAAATAAATTAAAACTATATGGGGCAATAGGGGTAGCTCCACAATTTTTACTAAGCGAATCATACCAAGGAGATGCCACAACGTATGCTATTGAAGGGGGTGAGTCAGTAACTTCCAATAAAATTGATTTAATCAAGGATCGAGATCGATTTAACCTATCGGCCATTGGCGTGCTTGGGCTAAAATATAAAACCAAAGAAGGCTACGTCAATTTTCAGTTTCGATACTCGCAGCAAGTACTTAATTCTAGCAAACCAGAAAATTCCTTAACTCCGACAGATTCAGACTTGTTATGGGACTTAACCGAATCGTACGATGGCTTTAGAATGCAAGATGTTGGTTTTTCGATAGGTTACACACGTAATATTTATATCCCTAAAAAATTAAGATAGCATGCGAATTGCCCTAATTTATATAGCAGGTTTTATCATGGCAAGTTGCACTTCCATTGATAACCTAGAACCTAACCAAACCAATACTTTTTTAAAGTTTTATAGCGAAACCAACACCATGGAAAGTAAAGATTTACTTGTACTGGAAGATGGCTATTTAATACTAAGCACTTATACCGATACCACTACTATGTTGCTTAAAACAGATTTATTGGGCAATAAATTATGGGCGAGATCACTCCCTTATTTTCAAGGCAGCTCCCTTGCCGAAACCCCCGAGGGTTACATCATTGTCGGAGATAGTATTAATAGCGAAAACGGCACCTCCTTTATGCAACTATTTAAAACAACCAAAGACAATGGCACCCTAATTAAATCAGCATTTATAGGCACAGGAACACAACATGGGGCGGCCGTAACGTTTACCGAAAATAATGAAATTATTGCCTTGGGCAATACCGCTTCTTTTTTAAATAAATCAATTCTTTTAGTGGGATATAATACCAATTTAGAAGAAATTTGGCCAGCCCCAAGAGAATACCTATCAGAGTTTACGGCACACACAGTGTACGATAAAAACGGACTCATTACCTGGTTAAGTTATAATACCTCTAATAATAGCAGGGTTAGCCTCACTACCGTTTTACACGATAACGAAGGAGTTGAATCCAACCCTACGCTTCTCAATAATCAAAAACTTGCCAATACAACGGGTAATTTAACAAAAACACCTGGAGGGTATGCCGTTGTGCAATCGGTATTAATAAATGGAAAATCTAAAATTGGTTATTCATCGCTTATTAATGGAATAATCAATGCTGAAAACGTTATTAATGAAGGTGAATTTGAAACTGGAAATTATACGGCTTATGCCTTAACCCGCACACTTAATGGGCTATTAATTGCAGCCACTACCGATGTGCACCTAGGTGAAGGTGCAAGAACAGATAAAAATTTATTGCTGTTAGAAATTGATATTAACGGGGAACCAGTATTGGGTGGAATCAACCAAACCTATGGAGGTATTGGAGAGGAAATTCCGATTAGCATTAGGAAAACAGCCGATGGAGGTTATGCTGTTTTAGGCACCTCTATTAACTCTAAAGAAGCACAGCAAACATTTTTATTAAAAACAAATAGTAAAGGAGAATTAAACTAGTTGGCAAATGGTAAAAAATAACTATCGTAACAATACAGCAGCATTAACAAAATCTGTTTTTTATACAACAGTACTCTTTGTGTTGGCATTGCTTATTACCCATACTACTGCTTTTGCTCAGCCAACCCTATCGTTACCAACTGCCACTACCGTAACCAATACAACCGCCATATTAGGTGGCACCGTTGATACAGGCACAGGCATAACCGAAAGAGGCACCGTATGGTTGGTTGGTTCCGCTCCTACTATTTTAAACAATCAATTAGCAGAAGGAGGAACTACTACTGGCATATTTACAGATACTCGAACAGGGTTTACGCCAAAATCACATATTTTTTATACCCCTTATGCCATAGATGGTGGAGGTACTACCCTAGGGCCAAATGCAAGTTTTTACACCTTAGCCAATGAGCCAGGCTTAATTGCCTCCTTTACCTCAGGAGCGCAAACCAGCACAACCATAGATTTAACTTGGAGTGCATCCGCAGGAGCTGCTGGCTATTTAGTGTATATTAACACAGGCAGCACAGCCCCCACCCCTATCCTTGCTGATGGTGCTGCTCCAACAGGCAGCCCAATCGTTAACCAAGCAGGACTCACCCATACCGAAACAGGACTCACTCGCTATACCCAGTATAGTTTTACCGTAATACCTTACGATTGGAACGGTAGCGAAGTAACCACTTATAATTATGGAACACCACAAACATTAACCTCGGTATTTACCTTAGAAACAGCCCCTGTACTTATAGCCCCCACCGCATCATCCATAACAAATAACAGTGCCATATTAGGTGGCAACGTAACAGATGTTGGCGGTAATACATTAACCGAAAAAGGCACCGTATGGAACACAAGTTCGCCCGTTACCATAACCGATAATAAAACCATTAGAAGTGGCCTAACTGTGGGTATATTTACACATACCAGATCCAGTTTGCCCCCTAAAACCCAAATTTTTTATGCCCCTTATGCCATCAATGCAGTAGCCACCACTATTGGCCCAGAATCTGATTTTTATACCGTGGGTAATATTCCTGGCTCTATCTCCTCCTTTACCTCTCCTACACAAACAGCTTCTACTATTGACCTTAATTGGAGTACCTCCAGTAATGCTACTGGCTACCTAATTTACATAAACACAGGCAGTACCGCACCCAGCCCCATATTAACCGATGGTACTGCTCCAACTGGTAGCCCCGTAGCAAATGTGGGGGCTATAACAAGCACCACAATAACAGCACTAGCAGCTACAACCGAATACAGCTTTACCATAATTCCTTATGACTGGGATGGAGCTAATGCGGCCACCTATAATTATAGAGGAGGAGCTCTTAGAACATTAACCTCGGAATTTACAAGTTGTCTTGCTCCTACCCTACAAGCTTCTGCAATCACTTTCTCTAATATTACCGCAGGCACGGTTGATATTAATTGGACGGTAGGCAACGGAAATGGCACATTAATTATAGCCAAAAGGAATACTTCCGTTAGCCAATCTCCTACAAATGGAACAGCTTACACCGCTAACTTAGAGTTTAGTTTGGGTCATAATTTAGGAAGCACAAATTACATCGTATATAATGGACACGCCAGTGGGCAAACCATTACAGGGTTAAATTCTAACACAACCTACCACTTTGCGATGTATGAGTTTAACACCACCGATAACTGCTATTATTTTACAGGTGCTCCTACAGCCAACGTAACTACCCTAGCAGCCAATAGCACCTCCACCATTACCCTTGGCTCTGGCCCAACAGGCATTAGCTCAATTATAGATACCAACGGTGAAAAAATTACGGTATTTTCATTTACGATGACCGATTTAGGCGATGATGGACAAGATACCGAGTTTACCCAAATGATTTTTAGACCGGGAGCAGGTAATAACATTACTGACTGGTCGCAGGTGATAGAGAATGCAGAACTTTTTGATAATGAAACAGGCACCACTGTTACCCACGGCACGGCTATTATTGGCACAAACTCTATTACAATACCAGCCATGCAATCACATAATAGAGTAGGCGAAATTGATGAAGGAGAAACCAAAACGTATGAATTAAAAATCTACTTAAAATCCGATCTAGGAACCCTGCAATCTTCGATAGATGGGAATCGCTTCGTTTTTGATATACAAGAAACCGACTTTACTTACCTTTCTGGTGGATTTACTACATTTGCTCCTGGGCAAAACACCAACTCCGATGCGGTAGGTGCACCTAATAATACCATAGAAGTAATAGCCACCAGCATAGTTTATACCACACAACCCTCTGCCATTGCAACTGCTGCCGTTGCGTTGGTACAACAACCTATATTAGAAGCCAGAGATGCCAATAATAATATAGATTTAGATTTTAATGAAAGTATAACCGTAACTACACCAGACGCCACTTTAAACCCTGCCAGTGCACTTGCTAATTTCGCAAGTGGTTATGCCGATTTTGCAGCTTCTGGTTTTAATTTACAAAATACGGGTTCTTCAAGTATTAGAGTAACTACTTCCCCTTCTAGTTTAATAGCCAATAGTTCGCCCAATACGGTTGTATCTGCAAGCACTACCGTAACAGAAATAACAGGAGGCATTGCTACATCGCCCTTAAATAGTGGCTCCACTAATAATGCTTTATTAGGGTTTAATTTAACAACCACTGGCAGTACCTTAAATTTTACAGGCGGAGTAATAACCGCCTCCTCCGATCCTGATGGAAAAATAGTAAACGTACAATTATACCGATCCACCGATGCAGACTATGCAACAGCAGGAGATAACTCCTTAGTAGCAGGAGCTATTATTACAACACCAACAGCAAGTGTAATCTCTATTACAGGCATTACCGAATCCATTGATGGGGCGGCAACTAATAACTTTTTTATTGTGGCAGAAGTAGAAGGAAATGTATTCGCTTCTACCCCAACCTTACAATTATCACTTGCCAACATTACTGACCTATTAGTAAGTGAAGGCAACATCGTTGGATCTTCCTTTGTGGGCGATGTGTTTTCATTTGCAGATGTAACGGCACCACTTATCAATAGCATAACCTCCTCTATTTCCACCATTTCAGATTCGGATAATGGAGGGCAAATACTTATTACCATAACGTATAATGAAAGTATGGACGGAGCAACTGCTCCCACAATTTCTTTCCCCGTTGAAAACCCATTATCAACTCTAACCTTGAGCGCAAGTAGTAATTGGGCAACCTCAACCCAGTACCAAGCCATTTATGATATTATAGATGCCAATGAAACCATTGCCAACATTGATGTAGAAGTAGCTGGAGGACAAGATATAGCTGGTAATACACAACTCACTGATGCCTCTAACACCAATGTGTTTTCCATTGATACCGAGAACCCTTTAGTAACAGGTGTTACCCTTACCGCCCCTATAATTGACACTAAAACAGTAGTTAATGAAAGCGTTTCGCCAACGGTTAATTTTGTGATTAGTTTTAATGAGAATATGCAAGGCGCATCTACCCCTGTTATTTCTTTTCCAGTAGAAGATGCGTTAACCAATGGCTTAACTTTTAGTTCAGGCAGTTGGACGAGTGCAACTGAATACACCCTTATATATAATACCACAGATTTAAACGTAGTGCTAAACAATATTGATATAAGCATTACAGGAGCAAACGATGCATTTGGCAATTTAATAACTACTTATAATGAAGCCAACCTATTCGATATTAATACGGCAAACCCAACGGCTACTTTAATAACTATTTCGGCAAACCCTATAACCGATAATGAAGTAGGTACCGAAACCGTTTCTATTACCGTTGATTTTTCAGAACCCATGATTGATGATGGTTCTCAAAACCCTGCAATCACATTTACTCCTAATATTAGCACGGAGATGACAGAAGCACCTACCGCTGCTAATTGGCCTACAAGCCAACAATATGTTGCCCAATATAACGTAGTGGATAATGATGTAAAAATTGTTGACATTGACATTACTGTTTCTGGTGGTCAAAATGTGACTGCCTTAAACCCCGTAACTAATTTTACTTCGGTAGATGCCTTTGATTTAATAACCCAAAGCCCACAAGTGGATAATGTAACCGCCTTGGTTACCACAGGTTATTATATGGCAGGCGAGCTCATAGATATTACCGTTCAGTTCGATCAAGATGTAACGGTTGCAGGAGGCACGCCTACCCTTACCTTAAATACGGGAGCTGTGGTTAATTTTTCGAGTATGCTCGACACCAAAACATTAGTATTTGCCTATACCGTACAAGCAGGAGAAAACACTCCAGGAACGGATAAACTTACCTACACTACTGTTAATTCACTTAGTTTAAATGGAGCCACCATTCAAAATACATCAGGTATTGATGCCATTAATACCTTGCCAGTTATAGGAGGTGTAGGCTCCATGTCAGATATAGAAGCGCTGTTTGTAGATACCATTGAGCCTACCACACTTACATTAACCCCAGCCGATGATAGCTTTAATTACCAAATAGACGGCAACTTTATTATTCAATTTTCAGAAGATATTCAAATTACTAGTACAGGTGTCATTTCTATTTTTGAAGCATCAGGCACACTAGTAGAAAGCTATGATATGGCAACCTCACCTGCGGAAGTAACCTTTGGCACCGACCAACTTACCATAAATATGGGGATGGATTTAGCGGCTTCTAGCAGTTTTTACATTACCATCGATGGCAGCATTGTGCTCGATTTAGCAGGTAACCAATTTGCAGGATATACGACTGACACCGAATGGAACTTTGTAACCTTTGGCCCTCCAACTATTACGAGTATTGCTCCCGAAGTGGGAACAGCCGTTTGTATTGGCTCCAATGTAGTTATTAACGGTTCTTTTTTAACAGGCACTACGCATGTTACATTTACAGGTGGGCAAACAGCCTTTGGTGGAGATGTAGTAGTAGTTAGCGATACCGAAGTAAGGGCAGTAGCTCCTACCAACTCCTTATCAGGTACAATTAATGTTAGGAAAGATGCCAGTTCAGGCAACCCTGATGTTAATATTAACTCAACAAGTTCTATTTTAGTAGGCCCAAGTAGTGCCACACTTTTAGTAGGCAGTATTGATAATGCTGCAGTATGTACCTCAGGCACACTCACTACCTCAACCATTAAAATTGATATTGTTGGTGGAACGAGTAATTATAGTATTGACTATAATGTAGAAGGATTAACTTCCTCTAATAATACCCCCATTACTCAAAACCCATACCTTGCATCTGGCGATGATATAAGCATAAACCCTCCTTACCCTAATGAAGACAATAGATACACCTTGGTAGGAGTAACAGATGCACATGGTTGTACTGCACCTACCATAGCTCCTAATTTTTATACCATACATGAAAATATGAGAGCAACCGTAGAAGCGGGCGGTGATGTGTTGGGCGAACTAGAATATTTTTTACCCAGTGGATTAACCTTTACATTAAATAGCCCTACATTACCCATTCCGCCAAGCTCTGCAGGAGCTGGAGGCATCGTTTGGAGTGTTCCTGGCTCTAGCGATGGCTCTTTTAATAATAGTATGATCTTACACCCTAACTATACCATTGGCATAAATGATATTTTAAATAATAGTGTGTTAATTACCTTAACCACCACAGGCAACCCCGCAGGATGCGATCCCATTTCTGATAATTTAGCAGTTACTTTTATTTCTAATGCTACCGCAACACCTGAAATAAATGGAGGTGGCAATCAATTTTGTTGGGATGGAAGTGCTAACCCTATTATAACACTAGCAGGCACGGTAGGTGGTGGTGCCACTACTGGCATTTGGGAGAGGCTGCCTAATATGAGTGACCCTGATAATGGAGCCTATATGGGTTTTGATACAGGTTCTACCCCTGCTACCACAACGACTAACTTAAATGGCACGTATCGTTTTACAGATTTTGAACAAACTCAAGGATCGGCTGAGTTAACCTTAACCCCTACCGATGGCCTAGGAGGCGCAGCAGAATCGATTATAATTCAGCTGATTAACAACCCATCTCCCTTATTTTTAAATCCAATCAACTCCGTTTGTGTAGGCGACCAACTAGTGGCATACGAAGTAAGCTTTACGGCAGGTAGCTCCTATAATTGGACAGTACCCGTAGCAGGCGGAACCACTTTTTCAGGTCAAGGTACAAATGTAATTATTGTAAATTGGGGTTCAGGGCCTACTACACTAGGTAATCAAGTAATAGACGTGGAAGAAACAAGTGTCGAAGGCTGCACGGGCATTGGGTCAGAAACTGTAATAGTTAATGATTTGCCCACCATCGCTTTCAATCCTGATAAAACAAATTTTACCACGGCTGATAATATTGCTATTCTCACATTAGAAGATGGGAGTGGCGACCTACTAGAAGAAGGTATAGATGGCACTATTACATTTTCAGGAGCTGCCGTTTACATAGATTCTAATAGTGATTGGGTATTTAACCCTCAGTTATTAACCTTTGACGATTTAGTGCCTGCTAATAATATTTATACCATTTCGTATAGTTTTAGCAATTTATTAACCTGCACCTCTTTTGGGTCCGACCAATTTACACTCATAGACGAAAATAACTCCATCAACAATCTTGCGAGAGCGTATTGCAGCTACGAACCTAAATCTGATGCACTTGATCCTATACTTGACGACCCCAGCGATGTATTAGACTCTATCCGCATTGTTGAAGATGGTAATTTTTACACAGAGCTAGAGTCGTTTAATGCAGGCTTACGAATAGAAGCGGGCGATTATTTCTTTTATCCATCAGTAGCGGCTTTAGGAATTGAGTCGCCTGCGATAAGTAGAGAATTCAATGTTACCTACTTTTTTCATACTACAAGTGGCGACCTAAATTCAAAAAGCCAATTAACTACGGTGTTTGCACGCCCTGATGCAGACTTTGATTTACTACATCTATCAAATATATGTAGTACCGATGGCTCCATAGACTTAAACCCTATCAATCCTATTAGTAGTATTGCTGGCACCAATTATAATTTTACCATTACCTCCCCCAACCCATTGGTAGGGCCAATTATAGTAGAGCACGATGGCGACCTAGGCGATAATACTACCTGGAATAATTTCAAATTTAAAATTGATCAACTTATTATTCAAGACCCCATTAATGGAGATACTTTTGATATTGTTTATACCTATGCTCGTGGTAATGAGTTTGGTTTTGTTTGTGATAGCACGATTAGCAAAAAAATAATAATACACGAGCAACCTGATAAACCAACCACCAATGCTCCCTCCAATGATGATACCTATTGCGTAGTGGATGTAGATAATATTCCTTTAGCAACAATAACCAATCATCTTTCTGGCCCTAGACCTTCAAATGGAGGATTATTTGTTATTATAAATGCCGAAGTTAGATGGACTAATGAGGCAGGAATTGAAGTTTCTGACAATCCCTTTTTTAAGCCCACATTTGCACAGTTACCCAATGAAATAAACAGGTTTTATGTATCTCAACAAATACCAGGGGCAGCAGGCTGCCAAAGTGAAATTACCGAAGTTGTTTTTATTAACTTTAGTGGTATTGGGTTTAACATCGCTGAAAATTGCTTACCAAGCGATAGCTCGCCCAATGCGGGCCTACTTACTGTTGTTTTTCCGCAGGCAATAAACCCTACTATTACCACCATCCATTGGGCTATTGAAGACCAAGATGGCAACACCATTATAGAATTTCTTAATAGCCCACATACCATATCAACCGATTTGGATATTGGCCTAGGGTTTAACCCAGGCTCCTATATACTAAAACTAAGAATTATAACCAATATTGGCTGCGATGCCACAATTAGTAAAAATATATTATTACTATCAACCCTTGAGGTTTCAGATACATCGCCCTATTTTGAGAATTTTAATACTTCTGATGGAAACTGGGTATCCGTAAGTGCCACCAATCAAACCAAATGGGAATGGGGAATACCCACAGGAGATAAGGTAAATGCAAGCATATCTGACCAAGCTGTGTGGAAAACAAGTTTAACAAATACATATATTGCCAATAGCAATACATTTTTATACAGTAGTTGCTTCGATATATCAAGGCTATCGCGCCCGATGATCGATTTAAAAACATTTGTAGATGCGGATGAAGATGATGGTGCAGTTATTCAATTTACCTCCAGTAAAGATTTATTCCCCGAACCAAACTGGCAACTTTTAGGTATACTTAATAGCGGAGAGGCCTGGTATAATACTCGAAGTATTATTGCCAACCCTGGCAACCAAAGTGTTGGGCAATATGGATGGTCGGGAGAAAATCAAACGGAGTGGGTATCCTCTAAGCACGTGCTAGATAGTGTTGTTAACCCCAATAATGTCATATTTAGAATACAGTTTAAAAGCATTACAAAACGAGACAGTGAAACAGATGAGCTGCTCATTAGTGATTTAGATGGTTTTGCCATAGACAATATTTTTATTGGCAATAGAACCCGAACGGTGCTCATCGAAAATTTCTCAAGCACTCAACAAGAAGTGGCTACAAAAACCGAAAATATAGCGATTGATGATTTTGTACGTATCACCCCTGCAGTGGCAAAGATTCAGTACCATCCTAGTTTAGATGGTGATGACCCTGTGAGTACGAGCCCCGATGCAGATGCTAGAGCTCTTTATTATGGCATTAGCAATACACCAAGAGTAGCTATTGATGGGAAAGCTGATAATGAGCAAATTTTTTCAGCATGGGGCGAAACAGAGTTTAGTACCCGAGCTCTTCATATTTCGCCTTTAGAAATTATTACTACTGTTTACAATAGTGGCGTTGACATTAATATTAAGTCATCCATTAAAGCGTTGGTGGATATTCCTAGTAATTTTATAGTGCATACCACTATTCTTGAAAATGAAATACTACTTGCCGACCTTAATACAACCAGCGTACCAAGTGGGGAAACTGAATTCAATCAAGTAGTAAGAAAGATGTTACCTAGTGCATCTGGCAAAAAACAAGAAACCGAATTACTTCAAGGAGATTCAATTATTATTGAAAATACATGGTCGCCTAATAAGGAATTTAACCAGAACGACTTTACTGTTATCGTGTTTGTACAAGATGAGGTTACACGAGAAATTTATCAAACAGAAATAATTACACCTACGGTAGATGCAGTATTAGCATTAGATAAAGAACTAGAAGATAATGGTTTTGCTGCCTACCCTAACCCTGCCCATTCGCATATTACGCTAACGTTTAAACAGGTAGTGTTAAAAGACACTAAAGTAGCTATATATGACCAAATCGGGCAGCTTATATATACTACTGTATTGGTAAAAGGAAACAGCCAAGTAGAACTAGCAACAGTAAATTGGACACCTGGCATATATTACATTCAAACAACACTGGATGGAGCACCCGTACATAAACGAATAATGGTACAGCATTAATACACTAAAGTTTTTGCTGTGCAAGCGTAGATTTGCTGCACAGCAAAGATTCTCCATAGGAGTCCTTCGTGACCTACGAAATGACTTGCAAGGTGGGCTTTGTGCTAATAAATTATTTCTAGTTCATTCACTGCTCCTTCACTGCTCTTTCATAGCGTCATTTCGTAGAAATATTAACCCCTAACATAAAGGCGGATTATTCATTACCTTGCAACCCTATATTTAGTCATTATATAATTTTGATTAACATTAAAATTTAACTATACTTATAGTTTAATAACTAATAAATACTTTATGGAATTAGGCATTAATTCCAATCATAATTATAGCTATGAGCGAAAAACATAACATCAGAGAGCTAACAAAAGCCGAAGATCAAATAATGCAGGTGCTTTGGCAACTAAAAAAAGCATTTGTAAAAGATGTAATTGCAAAATTGCCTGCTCCAAAACCTGCGTACAATACGGTTTCAACCATTATAAGAATACTAGAAAAAAAAGGCTTTGTTAGTTTTAAAGCCTATGGGAAAACACATGAGTATTTTCCAATTATTGAGAAGGACGAATACTCCAATTATTATTTAAAAAGTTTTGTAAACCGATATTTTAAAGGTTCGTTCCAAGACCTTGTTTCCTTTTTTGCCAAAGAAAACAAGATGAATATTACAGAAATGGAAGAACTGATAAAACGTGTAGAATCTGACTTAGAAAAAGGTGATTGATTGGCTAAACTATATAATAGAATCGAGTTTAGTGCTTGGCTTGCTCCTCCTATTTTACCAACTGGTATTAAGTAAGGAAAAATGCATCCGCTATAATCGTTTTTTTTTATTATTTACTGGGGGAGCATCTCTAGGGTTTCCACTACTAAATTTACCGTTTTTTACATTCTACAAGCCAACCACTTTTGAGCCTATCTATGAGTTGCCTGCTATTATTAGCCAAGTAACAACCTTTGCACCTACTCAACAAAGTGGTTTTGAATCTTTTCTTAATCTAGTTGGTATCATTTATTTAGTTGGTATCATTTGGTTTTTTGTTCTACTCCTAATTAAGATTAGTAAATTAATTTTTTTGATAAAATCATCCTCAACGCACATTACAAGCCCACAATTTAACATAATTTTAACACATGGCAAGATGCCCTCTTTTTCATTTTATAAATATCTTTTTCTAAACCAAGTAAACAAAACAAAAGAAGAAGTAGAGGCAATTATAGCGCACGAAAAGGCTCATATAACACAATACCACTCTATTGATATTGTGTTAATGGAATTATATAAAATCGCATTTTGGTTTAACCCATTAACCTATCAGTTAGCAAAAAACATGCGATTAAACCACGAATATTTAGCCGATTATGAGGTTACACAATCTGTTGATAAACGAACCTATATAAATACACTACTCAAGCAAATTTACACGAATACCATTTTTAATTTGGTACACTATTTTGGATTACATAGCACTGAAAAAAGAATTAAAATGATACGTAAAAACATCAATTTAAGTGCTTTATACAAACCCTACTTTACAATACCCTTTGTCAGTTTTTTATTATTCACCTTTTCATGCCATAATCAATCGGAGCTAATTC
>CAZGDC010000005.1:0-43344 GCA_964524405.1 uncultured Roseivirgaceae bacterium | reverse complement strand
ATTTGCAAGGCTAAGATTTCTCCACTGCGTTGCGAAATGACGTTGTGAATTAATATTGTAATAAACATTAAGAGCTGAAATACTCATCCCGATTTACCTTCCAAAGTTTTTATTTCAATAGGAATCTAACTAGTTTGTGAGTTGGTTCTAATCTATGGAAACACTCATCATTAGTATAATAGTCTTTTACATTGCTTTTTGCGTGCTGTTTTATTTTTTTCAGCATTTTATTTTTTTTAGACCCGAAATACTACCTTCCTCTTTTAAATATAATTATCCATTTCCTTTTACCGAGCTTGCATTTGACACCGAAGATGGAGGCAGGATTAATGGCATCTATTTTAAAGTGCCCTCTTCAAGAGGAGTGGTTTACTACTTAAAAGGCAATTCGCGAAGCGTAAAAGGATGGGGGAAGTTTGCCAAAGATTTTTTAAGCAACGGCTACGATTTTGTAATGATTGATTACCGTGGTTTTGGAAAAAGTAAAGGAAAAAGGTCTCAAGAACGATTATTTAACGACTCTCAATTTATGTATAAATGGTTACGAGAGCGGTATAAGGAAGAAGACATCATTCTTTATGGGAGATCGTTAGGTAGTGGAATAGCCGCTAGAATTGCCTCTTGGAATAACCCACGCTTATTAATTTTAGATTCCCCTTATTATAGTTTTTACTATAATACTCGAAGGTTTATCTTTTGGACTCCTCTAAAATGGATTTTAAGGTATGACATTCGAACGGATCAATATTTAAAAACCATTACGTGTCCTGTTCAAATTATTCATGGCACCAAAGATCACCTGTTTCCGTACAAACAGAGTGAAATGCTAAAATCGCTTTACCCTAATAAAATAACGTTAACCCCTATAGAAGGGGCTCATCATAATAATTTACCAGACTATCCTGCGTATTATGAAACCCTATATAATAGTTTAAATAATAAGCCCGATGAAACACTAACCTAAATGCAACATCAATTTACCCGTGTGTTTGATATATTAAAATACCAGCAGAATAGGTATGCCCAACATGCTGCGGTAAATATTTTTAAAAACGACCATTGGTCGCCAACCTCCATTTCGGAGTTTATTAAAAAAGTTAATAATGTTTCGTGCTGGTTTTTAAGCAAAGGATTAAAAAAGGGCGACAAAATTGGCATTATGCCTAATCAAGGCAACTTAGATTGGTTATTAATAGATTTTGCTTGCCAGCAAATAGGTGTAATTATTATTCCATTACATCCAAACTATACTTCGGATGAGCTCGAATTTATTATTTCTGAAACAGCCCTTAATTTATTAGTAGTTTCCGAAAGTAAGAGCTTTTCGCTATTAGCAGAGGTCCTTATTTATTCATTAAACAAGGAAGATGAACTAACCGTAAAAGACTGGTATAATTATGCCCCTAAAGCATTTGAGTTAACAACCCTAAAAGAGGTATGCAATAATATAAGTGAAGATGATATTTTAACTATAATGTACACTTCGGGCACTTCGGGTCAGCCCAAAGGAGCCATACTAACACACAAAAATATGGTAAGCAATATCTTATTTACCTTAGCAGCATTCCCATTAGAATCTGCTAAAAGGGTAATGAGTTATTTACCTTTTAGCCATATTTTAGAACGTAGTGCTTGTTATGCCTATTTGGCATGTGGGGCAAACATCTATTTTGTACGTACTAAAGAATCTTTTTTAGCCGATTTTCAATCTGCCAAACCCTATTTTAGCACATCGGTGCCTCGGGTGCTCGAAAAAATGTATGCACATTTACAGGAGCAAACACTGGCGCATAATAAACTTAAAAGACAAGTAGTAAATTGGGCTTTAAAAACCGCAAAAAAGTATAATAAACATCGAAAAAAGAGTGTTTGGCTTACCATTAAACTATTTTTTGCACGCCTATTAGTGCTTAATAAATGGAAAAACCAATTGGGAGGCGAGCTCGAATGTATTGTGGTAGGGGCAGCATCGCTTAATCCAGAAATTGCACGTATGTTTTCGGCCTCAGGTATTAGAATAAGAGAGGGTTATGGAATGACCGAAGCCTCTCCACTTATTTCACTTAATCGGTTCTCTCCTGGCTTAAATAGGTTTGGAACCGTAGGAATACCCATACCTGCAATAGATTTAATGATAGAAGATAAAGATGAAAATGGTGAAGGTGAAATACTAATTAAAGGGCCTAACGTAATGCAAGGCTATTATAAACGACCAGAACTTAACAAAGAGGTTTTTAACAAAGAAGGGTGGTTTAAAACAGGGGATGTAGGCAAATTGATTGAAGGACGTTTTTTGCAAATAACAGACCGAAAAAAAGATATTTTTAAAACTTCTTCCGGCAAATACATTGCCCCTCAGCCCATCGAGAACACATTAAATGCCTCCTTATTTATTAGTCAATCTATGATAGTAGGCTTTGGAAAACCCTATGTAACGGCCTTAATAGTGCCAAACTTTGATATATTAGAAGAATGGTGCCAATTAGAAAACATCCATTGGACATCCCCAATTTACATGGTGCATAATATTAAAGTGATCGCAAAGTTTCAATTTGAAATTGATTTGTTAAATGAGGCACTCCCAAACTATAAACGTATTCGAAATTTTGTTGTAGGCAACGAAGAATGGAGCATCGAAAATAACTTACTTACAACCACCTTAAAACCTAAACGAAAATTTTTATTAACACATTATAATAAAGAAATTAGCAAATTATATTCCGTTTCCTAAACCATTATAAATAGCTATTTATAGCACTACAACATGGCCATACACAATCAAAAAACAGCCGATAACATTAGTGTGCAGAGGTATAATTTCAAGGTAAAATTGCTGAGCCAATTTTTACTAATTGGTTTATTATCATCCCTTTTTCAGTTTATTGTAAATGTTTTTGGCGGGGTAAAGGGTGGAGGCTACTCCGAAGTAATATTTGGTGTTATATTATTAATACTTTACATTCTGACTAGAAAAGGGCATTTTCGAGCAGCAAGAATTGGCTCTTTAATAATTATTAATTTAACCATCTTTTTAGTTTCTAACCTTGATCCTTTAATTGGAGTCCAGTACTATTACTTCCCTATGTTATTATTAAGTTTAGTGCTGCATACCCCAAAAGAATGGGTAAAAAATTTGCTGTTTTCTCTGCTTCCAATTTTTTTGTTTGTACTTAATACCATTGAGCATTTCGAAGTTACAACCTACCTAGTGGAAAGAAACATTGTTTCCATTATAGTAAACTTTGTTACCGCTTCAATAGTTTCAAGTATCGCTATTATTTACCTCATAAAATCGAATATTAATAGTGAAAATTTATTGATTAAAGCGAATGACTTTACCTCAAAAGTGAGCGAAGAATTAAGGCTAAACAATAAAACTTTGGCCAAAACCAATAATGAACTAGACAAGTTTATATATAGTGCCTCACACGATCTTCGAGCGCCACTAGCTTCGATTTTAGGGTTGGTAAATTTAGCTAAATTAGAGCCTTTAGAAAAACAAGTTGATTACATCGAAAAAATTAGAGCGAGGGTAAATGCATTAGATTTATTTATTAAAGATATTATTCATTTTTCTAAAAATTCGAATACAGATATTAAGTACGAAACTATTGATTTGCAAAAATTAATTAACAAATCGCTTAAACGTACTAAATATTTGCCTCATGCTGCCAAAATAAAAGTGTTGTTACATATTGCTACTCCTAAAATTGAGTCGGATACATTTCGGCTGTCAAGCATTTTAACAACACTTATTTCAAACGCCATTAAGTACCATAATATGGAGCAAGAGCAGCCGATGATTTGGGTTGATGTACGTAACTCTAACCCAGTAGAATTTACAATACGCGATAATGGCAACGGTATAAATAAACAAATAATGCCTCATATTTTCGATATGTTTTATAGAGGAGATGAACGCTCAAATGGGCCAGGATTAGGACTTTACATTGCAAAAGAAATGCTAAATTCTTTGCATGGCAGGATTAACGTTAGTTCTGAAGAAGGGCAAGGAGCTACCTTTACGTTTTATTTACCAATATCCAATAAGCAGGCAAATTACTAATACCATTTCAATGTTATTATGATATTAGTCTCTAAAATTGGAATTTTACGTAAAAATAAGACTTGCTGCGAACCCAGTTTTGGCAGCTATTCACCCAACGATGCTTTTGAGATAAAAATGGTTATTTTAGCCAAAATTGATTTTGGATGAACGGTTACATATTCTATCAATAAATTCAGCATTTTTAATTATGAAATATCTGTACAAAACAGTTCTTATGCCCGTATTTTTTTTGGTAACAAGCCAATTAGTGCTAGGGCAAACTAATATAAAGGCAATTGAAAAATACATTGAACAAGCACAAGTTGATTGGCAAGTACCTGGCATGGCAGTAGCCATTGTAAAAGAGGGAGAAATTATATTTGCCAAAGGGTTTGGCGTGCTCGAAGAAGGAAAAAAACAAAAAGTGGATGAGCACTCATTGTTTGCAATTGCTTCTAATACCAAGGCATTTATATCGGCATCGTTGGCACATTTAGTATGGGAAGAAAAAATTAATTGGGATGATAAAGTAGTAAGTTTTTTACCCTATTTTGAGTTATACGATAATTATGCCACCAACGAAACTACGCTAAAGGATCTATTATCTCATCGTACAGGGCTAGGTACATTTAGTGGAGATGTTATTTGGTATAAGTCAGATTATTCAGCAGCAGAAGTGATTAAGCATATAAAATATGTGCCTCAAGCCTATAGTTTTAGAGCAGGATATGGATATTCAAATCTTATGTATATAACAGCAGGCGAAGTAATACATGCCATAACTGGCATGCCTTGGAATATGTTTATTGAAAGTCATGTTTTTAAGCCTTTAAACATGACTAGATCCATTACCTCTATAAAAGAACTACCTTCTTTAGGTAATTTTGCGAGTCCACATAAAACAATAAATGGCACGATAACCCCAATTAACTGGACCAATTGGGACAACATGGGGGCAGCAGGAGGCATTATTTCGAGTGTTGAAGATATGAGTAAATGGATGATTTTGCAACTGAATAATGGGGTCTATGGTGCAGATACGCTATTCTCCACAGCCGAGCAAAAAGATATGTGGACCCCTCAAAATAGTTTTAAGGTAAGTGAAAAATCGTTAAAAAATATGCCTAGTAAGCAGTTTAATGCCTATGGTTTAGGATGGGCAATCTGGAATTATAAAGGTAGAAAACTGGTAAGTCATGGGGGTGGTTATGATGGCATGTACTCAAAAGTAACAATGATTCCAGAAGAAAATATAGGAATTGTGGTACTTACCAATTCAATGTCGGGTATAACCAATTCCGTTACTATGAAATCTATTGACCTTATTTTAGAAACAGGCAATCGCGATTGGAGCAAAGAAGCACTACCAAGGGCTAAAAAGTACAATGATTATAAAGAGAAAAGAATTGCAAAAAGAGTTGATGCTAGGGTTTTGGAAACGACTCCATCTGTAAAAGCAAATAATTTTATAGGCAGTTATTACGATGATTTTTTTGGAGAAGTGCTAATTGAAAAAGAGAATGAGGAACTTGCTATCAAGTTTAAAACAGCCTCACATTTGAATGCTAAGCTATCGCACTGGCATTTTAATACCTATAAAATAAATTGGAATGAAGTGCATGCTTGGTTCGATTTTGGCACGCTGCAATTTAGGTTAGATAACAATAATAAAGTAATAGGCATTGAATTTGACGTGCCCAATGACGACATATTTTTCGAGGAAATACAATTGAAAAAAAGTAAATAGTTTTTGACTATTACCTTAAATCCGCTAGTGTTAAGCCTACTAAAATGGTGGTTAAGTTGAAGTTATTTATGTTTTTGGCGAAGTAAAAAATAGGAGCATAGCTTTGCTACGTAAATATTTTTTTAGGAAGTCAAAAGCGGAAAGAACAAAACTTGGGCTGGCAGTTTACACTTAATTTAACACTAGATTTACATTAATGAAACTTAATACCTATAAAGTAATTGGTTTAATGTCAGGCACATCTTTGGATGGGCTTGATATGGCCTATTGCCATTTTTCCCATAAAAAAGGAGAATGGACGTATGAGTTAATTAAAGGAAAGAGCATAACTTATACACATAACTGGGAACAGAAATTGAAAACATCTGTTAACATAAGTGCAGAACAGTTGCTAGCATTAGATATTGCTTACGGAAATTTTTTGGGGGAACAAACAAAAGAATTTATTAAAACGGACAACCTAGAAGTAGATTTTATTGCTAGCCACGGGCACACCGTTTTTCATCAACCTAAAAAAAGTTTTACACTGCAAATTGGTTCAGGGCAAGAAATAGCTATTGCTACTGAAAAGAAAGTAATCGCTGGTTTTAGAAATAAAGATGTAGCCTTTGGAGGTCAAGGCGCTCCTTTGGTGCCCATTGGAGACCAATTGCTTTTTGGAGAATACGCGGCCTGTTTAAACTTGGGAGGCATTGCTAATATTTCGTTCGATATGGATAATAATCGAGTTGCTTTTGATATAGGGATGGCCAATATGCTGCTCAATTACTTAGCCAATAAATTAGATAAAACCTATGATGCTTCTGGGCTTATTGCCCGTAGTGGCAAAGTAGATAACAACTTATTAAAACAGCTAAATGCACTTTCTTATTTTTCTCAACCCTTTCCAAAATCATTAGGCTACGAGTGGTTTTTGTCAGATGTACAGCCCATTATTGATCAAAGTAATAGCTCGATAGAAGATAAGTTATGTACAGCCGTTGAGCATGAAGCCATTCAAATCACGAACATTTTTAAAAGTGATATGCAGCAAAAAGGCAAGGTTCTAATTACAGGGGGAGGTGCGTTTAATACATTTTTGATTGAACGGATTAAGCATTATACACCAAAAAATATTAAAATAATTATACCCGATGCAGATACTATTGAATACAAAGAAGCAATCATTTTTGCATTTATGGGCATTCTTCGCGACAGAGATGAGATCAATTGCCTTAAATCAGTAACGGGAGCTAGCATTGATGTAAGTGGAGGAGAAATTTTTATGCCTTACTAAAGGGTGCTTAATCTCCATCTTTGAGTCCACTCCGAAAACTCACATATTTCATAAAGTTAGCTCTTTTGGATGAGATTTTATTTCTCGAAATTCGGTGATACCTGAGTATCAGATAATTGAGAAAAATGCAACTATCGCCCAAAGAGCCAATCTAATGCGGGATTTTGATGTTAATAGGGTATTAAAAACTATTTATAATGATATGTTTGCTGCCGTTTCAATAATGGAGTTTAAATTAGTTTAATATTTCTTTCCTAAATCTCCAACAACCTTTGTATTCTAAATTCCTATTTTATATCTTTGCAATCCGAAATTTTGCGAAGGCCGCAAATTCGTATTAAAAAGATAGATAGATGCCTACTATTCAACAATTAGTAAGAAAAGGACGAAAAAAGCTGACTTCAAAGTCTAAGTCTCCTGCTCTTGACTCTTGTCCTCAACGTAGAGGAGTTTGTACCAGGGTATATACAACTACCCCTAAAAAGCCAAACTCAGCTATGCGTAAAGTTGCCCGTGTACGGTTAACTAACGGTAAAGAGGTTAACGCCTATATTCCAGGCGAGGGTCATAACTTGCAAGAACACTCTATTGTATTGATTCGTGGTGGAAGAGTAAAAGATCTTCCCGGTGTACGATATCACATCATTAGAGGTGCGCTAGATACTGCAGGTGTAAGTGGCAGAACACAAAGACGTTCGAAGTATGGTGCTAAACGCCCTAAAAAGTAATTTTTAAAAGTAAAAAGTAAATGAGAAAAGCTAAACCTAAGAAAAGGTATATTCTACCCGACCCAAAGTTTGCTGACACCCTTGTTACAAGGTTTGTTAACAATCTAATGGTCGATGGTAAGAAGAGTATTGCTTATTCTATTTTCTACGATGCAGTTGCAATGGTAGAAAGTAAGACGGGCGAGAATGGACTTGAAACTTGGAAAAAAGCACTAGCTAACGTTAGTCCTACCGTAGAAGTTAAGAGTAGACGAGTTGGTGGTGCCACATTCCAAGTTCCTTTAGAGGTTCGGCCCGATCGAAAAATATCGCTAGGGATGAAATGGATGATTATGTTTACTCGTAAGAGAGGCGAAAAAACCATGACCGATAAACTAGCAGCAGAAATCATGGCAGCCTCCAAAGGCGAAGGTGGTTCAATTAAGAAAAAAGATGATACGCACAGAATGGCCGAGGCAAACAAAGCATTCTCGCATTTCCGTTTTTAATTATGGCTAAGGATTTAAATTATCTAAGAAATATCGGCATCATGGCTCACATAGATGCTGGTAAAACCACAACTACAGAACGTATTCTGTATTATACTGGTTTAAGCCATAAAATTGGTGAAGTACACGATGGTGCTGCCACTATGGATTGGATGGAACAAGAGCAAGAGCGTGGTATTACTATTACCTCTGCCGCTACTACTACCTCTTGGAAGTACCCAACTAATCAAGGTGAATCTAGTGACACTACTAAAGAGTACGGTATTAATATTATTGATACTCCTGGTCACGTAGATTTTACAGTAGAAGTAGAGCGTTCATTGCGTGTATTAGATGGAGCTGTTGCTTTATTTTGTGCCGTATCTGGTGTAGAGCCACAGTCCGAAACTGTTTGGAGACAAGCTGATAAGTATAAGGTGCCAAGAATTTGTTTTGTTAACAAAATGGACCGTGCTGGAGCTGATTTCTTTAAAGCGGTGAATGAAATAAAAGAAAAATTAGGAGCTAATCCTGTGCCCCTTCAAATCCCTATTGGATCTGAAGAAGATTTTATTGGAGTAGTTGACCTTATCACAAACAAAGCAATTGTTTGGAGTGATGATGATATGGGAATGACCTATAAAGAAATAGAGATTCCTGAAGATTTAGTAGAAACCGTAGAAGAGTGGAGGCAAAAACTGATTGAATCAGTAGCCGAATATGATGATGCGCTGTTAGAAAAATTCTTTGAAGACCCAGAAAGTATTACAGAAGCAGAAATGAAAAAGGCAATCCGCGAAGCGGTAATTGACATGTCATTTTCTCCTGTTATGTGTGGTTCTGCCTTTAAAAATAAAGGAGTGCAAGCCATGCTCGATGCCGTTTGCGCGTACTTACCATCGCCAATGGATATGCCTCCTGTTATTGGAATAAATCCTGATACAGAAGAAGAGGAAGTTAGAAAGCCAGATGTAAATGAGCCATTTGCTGCTCTTGCATTTAAAATAGCTACCGACCCATTTGTAGGCCGACTATGCTTTTTTAGAGTTTATTCGGGCAAATTAGAAGCAGGTTCGTATGTATATAATGCACGTACGGGTAAGCGTGAACGTATTTCACGTTTAATGCAAATGCACTCTAATAAGCAAAATCCAATTAAAGTAGCCGAAGCAGGCGATATTGCAGCAGGTGTTGGCTTTAAAGATATTAAAACAGGAGATTCGCTTGTAAACGAAAAACATAAAATTGTACTCGAATCAATGAGCTTTCCAGAACCAGTTATTGGTTATGCCATTGAGCCTAAAACGCAAGCAGATGTCGATAAATTAGGAATGGCAATTGCCAAACTAATTGAAGAGGATCCTACTCTTAGAGTTCATACTGATCAAGAAACTGGTCAAACTATTCTTAGAGGAATGGGCGAGCTTCACTTAGAAATTATCATCGACCGATTAAAACGTGAGTTTGGTGTTGAAATTAACCAAGGTGCTCCTCAAGTTGCGTACAAAGAAAATGTAACAAAACTAGTAGATCATAAAGAGGTTTATAAGAAACAATCTGGTGGTAAAGGTAAATTTGCCGATATCGTATTTGAAATGGGGCCTAGAGAAGACGGTAAAGAAGGTCTTCTGTTTGAAAATAAAATTACAGGTGGTGCAATTCCAAAAGAATTTATTCCATCTATTGAAAAAGGCTTCAAATTAGCGATGACAAATGGTGCATTAGCAGGTTTCCCTGTCGATTCATTATATGTAAAATTATACCACGGTTCTTTCCACGATGTGGATTCAGATGCATTGTCATTTGAGTTGGCAGCTCGTATTGGTTTTAGGCAGGCTTCAAAACAAGCAGGCCCTCAATTATTAGAGCCAATTATGGCGGTAGAAGTAGTTACCCCTGAAGAATATACAGGCCCAGTTAATGGTGACTTGAATAAGCGAAGAGGAATAATGAAAGGAATGGACTCTAAAGCAGGAGCTCAAATCTTAAAAGCAGATGTGCCGTTATCAGAGTTATTTGGTTACGTTACCGCTTTAAGAACGATTACCTCTGGTAGAGCATCAGCTTCGCTTACGTTTGCGCATTACGATCCAGTGCCTAAGCACCTAGCCGAAAAAATTATTGAAGAAGTTAAAGGAGTTAAAAAATAAGTTATGAACCAGAAGATTAGAATAAAACTAAAGTCTTACGATCATAACTTGGTTGATAAGTCATCTGAAAAGATTGTACGTGCTGTAAAAGCAACTGGTGCTATAGTTAATGGGCCAATTCCATTACCAACAGTAAAAGAAAAATTTACAGTACTAAAATCACCACACGTAAACAAAAAAGCACGTGAGCAATTTCAACTATGTACCTATAAGCGTTTGTTAGATATTTTTTCTGCAAGCTCTAAAACAGTTGATGCGCTTATGAAAATTGAGTTGCCTAGTGGGGTTGACGTAGAAATCAAGGTTTGATAAAGTAAAAACATGCTATAAAGAAGAGCCAATTTAAAACTGGTTTTTCTTTTTGCTTCAATGTGTAATAAATATGTATTACACCTCTTGGAAAGAAATTTTTAATTGCTATCTTTGCAGTCCCTTAGCGAAAAGGGGTCAAGAGTGGCTTTGCCTAAAAGGGAAAATAAATTAAATAAAATGTCTGGTATAATAGGAAGAAAGATTGGAATGACTAGCCTTTTTGGTGCCGATGGAAAGAATATTCCATGCACAGTTATAGAAGCTGGTCCTTGTGTAGTAACACAAGTAAAAAATACGGAGACTGATGGTTATGCAGCTATCCAACTTTCGTATGGAGAGCGTAAAGCAAAAAATACTCCTAAAGCATTAAAGGGGCACTTCGATAAAGCAAATACAACTCCTAAGCAACATGTGGTTGAGTTCAGAGAGTTTAGAGTTGAATTTGAAGGAGGCGTTCAATTAGGACAAGAGATTAAGATTGAAGATGTTTTTTCCGAAGGTGATTTTGTAGATGCTTCTGCAAATTCTAAAGGTAAAGGGTTTCAAGGCGTAGTTAAGCGACATAATTTTGCAGGTGTTGGCCAAGCCACACACGGTCAGCATAACAGGTTAAGAGCACCAGGTTCTATTGGTGGAGCATCTTACCCTGCACGTGTTTTTAAAGGCATGAGAATGGCAGGTAGAATGGGCGGCAAAAAATCGACCGTTACCAACTTGCGAATTCTTAAAATTATGCCTGAGAAAAATTTGATAGTTATCAATGGTTCTATTCCAGGGCCTAAAAATTCAACTGTAGTATTAGCCAAGTAGCCATGAATGTTGAAGTAGTAAAAATAAACGGACAAGATGCAGGCAGAAAGGTAAGCCTTTCTAAAGATATCTTTGGTGTAGAACCCAACGATCATGCAATCTACTTAGATGTAAAGCAATATTTGGCAAATCAACGTCAAGGTACGCATAAGTCGAAAGAGAGAGCAGATATTTCAGGATCTACGCGTAAAATAAAGAAACAAAAAGGAACTGGTTCTGCCCGTGCGGGTAGCATAAAATCTCCTATTTTTAGAGGAGGAGGTCGTGTATTTGGCCCTAAGCCAAGAGACTATTCTTTTAAATTAAACAAAAAGCTTAAAGTAGTTGCACGTAAATCAGCACTAGCTTATAAAGCAAAAGAAAAAGCTATCTCAGTTATCGAAGATTTTTCATTTGATGCTCCTAAAACAAAAAGCTATTTAGCCATGTTAGGAGATTTAAAAATGAATGATAAGAAAACATTATTTGTACTTCCTAGCGCAGATAAAAATGTTGTTCTTTCTGGTAGAAACATTAAAAACACGAAGGTTACAACCGCAGAGCAGTTAAATACCTACGATGTGCTAAATGCAGACACCTTGATTATAGCTGAAAGTTCTATAGAGAAAATCGAAAAAACGTTATTGTCATGAGTGCTATACTAAAAAGACCTATCATCACTGAAAAAGTGTCAGCTCAAAATGAGTCAGGCAAATATGGCTTTGTGGTAGATATTAATGCCAATAAAGTAGAGATTAAAAAAGCGGTAGAGAAAATGTACGGTGTAACCGTAGCCGATGTTAACACGATGCGTTATGGAGGTAAATCTAAATCTAGGTTTACAAAGCAACGAGTGGTAACCGGAAAAACTGCCGCTTATAAAAAAGCAATTATTACTGTTGCCGATGGAGAAGTTATTGATTTCTACAGCGGTATTTAATTAAAGAAAAGATGGCAGTAAAAAAATTAAGACCGATAACCCCAGGACAGCGATTTAGAGTGGCTCCGATGTTCGATGAAATTACTTCTTCGACACCAGAAAAGTCGCTACTTGTAATATCTAAGAGATCTGGTGGTAGAAACAATACTGGTAAAATGACGATCCGTAATATCGGTGGTGGTCATAAAAAGAAAATCAGAATTGTTGATTTTAAAAGAAACAAGTTTGGTATTCCTGCAACGATTAAGTCGGTAGAGTATGACCCTTCAAGATCGGCAAGGGTAGCACTGGCAGTTTATGCGGATGGTGCAAAAACCTACATAATTGCTCCGGAAGGACTTGAGGTTGGACAAAAAATTGTATCTGGTAAAGACATTGCTCCAGAAATTGGTAATGCACTTTACTTATCAGATATTCCTTTAGGTACTATTATTCATAATATTGAATTAAAGCCAGGTAAAGGAGCTTCCATGTCAAGAAGTGCAGGTTCTTACGCACAGCTATTAGCTCGTGAAGGTAAATATGCAACCCTTAAATTGCCTTCGGGCGAAATGAGAATGGTGCTAGTTACATGCTTAGCAACCATTGGTTCTGTAGGCAACTCAGATCACATGAACGTTCGTTTGGGTAAAGCAGGCAGAAATAGATGGTTAGGAAGAAGACCAAGAGTAAGAGGAGTAGCGATGAACCCAGTAGATCACCCAATGGGTGGTGGCGAAGGGCGTTCATCAGGTGGGCATCCAAGATCTAGAACTGGCGTTTTAGCCAAAGGGTTTAAAACTAGATCAAAGAAAAAATATTCGAATAGGTTTATAATTACTAAGAGAAAATAATGGCAAGATCGTTAAAAAAAGGGCCATATATCGATTTTAGACTTGAAAATAAAGTCGATAAAATGAGCGAGTCTGGGAAAAAATCAGTAATTAAAACTTGGTCGAGAAGATCAATGATTTCGCCAGAATTTGTTGGATATACATTTGCTGTTCATAATGGCAATAAGTTTATACCTGTATATGTTACTGAAAACATGGTAGGGCATAAATTGGGAGAGTTTGCTCCAACTAGAAATTATAGAGGCCATATTGGCAAAAAAGATAAAGGTAGAAGGTAATTATGGAGGCTATAGCTAAATTAAATAACGTACCTACTTCACCAAGAAAAATGCGTTTGGTTGCCGACCTTGTAAGAGGTGAGCGAGTTAATAATGCATTAAGTATTTTGAAGTTTGAGCCTAGAGTTGGAGCTGCTAAGTTGGAGAAATTACTACTTAGTGCAATTGCCAACTGGCAAAATAAAAACGAAGACGCTCAACTAGAGGAAGCAGATCTTTTTATTAAAGAGATTAAAGTGGATAGTGGAAAAATGCTCAAGCGTTTGCGTCCAGCTCCTCAAGGTAGAGCTCATAGAATTAGAAAGCGTTCTAACCACGTAACTTTAGTGGTTGATAGCTTAAATGAGATAGTTGCAAAAGCAGCAGAGTCAAACGAATCTGATAATAAAAAATAAGCATGGGACAAAAAGTTAACCCTGTAGGATTAAGATTAGGCATTATACGTGGTTGGGATTCTAACTGGTACGGTGGAGATAATTTCGCTGATAAACTTGTGGAGGATCAAAAGATTCGTAAGTATATTTATGCACGTATTCCTAAAGGGAATATTTCGAAAATTATTATAGAACGAACACTAAAAAGAGTGACCTTAACAATACATACAGCTCGACCTGGTGTAGTAATTGGTAAAGGAGGCTCCGAAGTTGATCGTATTAAAGAAGAGCTTAAAAAGCTTATCAATAAAGATGTTCAAATCAATATTTTTGAAATTAAACGTCCTGAGTTAGACGCTAAATTAGTTGGAGAGTCAATAGCTCAACAATTAAAAGCAAGAATTTCTTTCCGAAGAGCAATGAAACAAGCCATAGCATCTGCCATGCGCGTTGGAGCTCAAGGAATTAAAATCAAAGTTTCTGGTCGTGTGGGCGGTGCCGAAATGGCACGTTCTGAACAGTATAAAGATGGACGTATTCCTCTTCATACCCTAAGAGCCGATATCGACTACGCTTTATCCGAGTCCAATACTATCTATGGTATTATTGGCATCAAAGTTTGGATATTCAAAGGTGAAGTTTACGGCAAACGCGACTTGTCTCCTAATATAGGAGCAGGAAGCCAAAGCGGCAAACGAGGTGGTGGCGGCCGTAGAGGTGGCAACGATCGTAGAGAAGGTGGAGCACCTAACAGAAGAAACAGAAATTAATTTGGTTACTACTTAAGAGTAGGAAAAGTATAAAAAAATGTTACAGCCAAAAAGAACGAAATTTAGAAAACAGCAGAAAGGTAGAATAAAAGGTCTTGCTTCGCGAGGTCATAGAATCACCTTTGGTGCTTTTGCAATCAAAGCTTTAGAAGCCGGTTGGATTACGGGTCGCCAGATAGAGGCAGCTCGTATCGCAATGACAAGAGCTATGAAACGTCAAGGACAGGTATGGATACGTATTTTTCCAGACAAGCCAATTACTAAAAAGCCAGCTGAAGTAAGGATGGGTAAGGGTAAAGGAGCCCCAGAATACTGGGTAGCTGTTGTAAGACCTGGCACTATCATGTTTGAAGCCGGTGGTATAGATAAAGAAACAGCTAAAGAAGCAATGAGATTAGCTCAACAAAAGCTTCCAATGGCAACTAAGTTTTCTGTTCGTAACGATTATTTAGAGGAATAGCGAAATGAAGAATTCAGAAATAAAGGCCTTGTCGGTCGAAGAAATAAAGCAAAAGCTAATTGGCGAACGTGAAGTAATGCAAAAACTAAAATTTGCGCATGCTATTTCACCTATTGAGAACCCAATGAAAATAAAGGTTACACGCAAATTAATTGCCAGGTTAGAAACTGCTTTGACTGCAAAAACACTTGAGAACTAATACGATGGAATCAAGAAATTTAAGAAAAGATAGAATAGGGGTTGTTGTAAGCAATAAAATGGATAAGACCATCACAATTGCTGTTATCCGTAAGGTGAAGCATCCTTTATATGGTAAGTTTATTAAGAAGACTAATAAATTTACAGCTCACGATGAAAAAAATGATTGTGGTATCGGTGATACCGTCAAAATTATGGAAACACGTCCGTTGAGTAAAAATAAACGTTGGAGATTAGTTGAAATAATCGAGAGGGCTAAATAATAATGATACAGCAAGAATCAAGACTTAGCGTAGCAGATAATAGTGGAGCAAAGGAAGTTCTTTGTATTCGCGTTCTGGGCGGTACTGGTAAAAGATATGCTTCGGTTGGAGACAAAATTATTGTTACTGTAAAAAGTGCAATGTCTTCAAGTAACCTTAAAAAAGGGACCGTATCTAGAGCCGTAGTTGTTCGAACTAAAAAGGAAGTAAGAAGAAAAGATGGATCTTATATCCGTTTTGAAGACAATGCTGCTGTGTTGCTTACTCCTAACGATGAGCCAAGAGGGACTCGTATTTTCGGGCCCGTAGCTAGAGAATTGCGCGAAAAGCAATTTATGAAAATTGTTTCATTGGCACCTGAAGTACTGTAATAATGGAGAGAAAAAGTAATAAGAAACCAAAATTGCATATTAAAAAAGGCGATACTATTAAAGTAATTGCCGGTAATGCAAATGGTAAAACAGGCACTGTGCTTGAAGTTATTTACTCAAAAAGAAGAGTAATTGTAGAAGGAATTAATGTAGTAACTAAACACATTAAGCCATCTGCGGCTAGCCCAGAGGGTGGAATAACAAAAACAGAAGCAGCAATACATATTAGTAATGTAATGTTAGTGGATGCCAAAACTGGAGACGCTACTCGTACGGGTAGAAAACTAGTAGAGGGTAAATTAGTAAGATTTTCTAAGAAAACCGGAGACGTTGTATAATGGCTAATCCTAGACTAAAAGACAAATATCTCAACGAGATTGTACCTGCATTAAAAGACAAGTTTCAATACAAGTCAAAAATGCAAGTGCCTAAGGTTGAGAAAATAAGCATCAATAAAGGTATTGGAGCTGCTGTAGCCGATAAGAAATTAATCGATGCAGGTGTTGAAGAATTAAGTATAATTTCTGGACAAAAAGCAGTAGAGACTATCGCCAAAAACGCCATCTCAAACTTTAAGTTAAGAGAAGATATGCCCATCGGTGCTAGAGTAACACTAAGAGGAAGTCAAATGTATGAATTCCTTGATCGTTTAATGACGGTTGCTTTACCAAGGGTACGAGATTTTAGAGGAGTAAACGAAAAAGGATTTGACGGAAAAGGGAATTATACCCTTGGAGTTAAAGAACAAATTATTTTTCCTGAGATAAGCATTGATAAAATAAATAAAATTAGCGGCATGAACATTACCATAGTTACTTCCGCTAATTCTGATGAAGAAGGATATGAATTATTGAAGGCATTTGGTATGCCTTTTAAAAATAAAAACGCTAACTCTAACTAAGAAATGGCAAGAGAATCAATTAAAGCGCGCGAAAGAAAAAGAGAAAAACTAGTTGCTCGTTATGCTGAAAAGCGTAAGGCTCTAAAAGAAGCAGGCGACTACGTAGGACTTGATAAATTACCTAGAAACTCGTCACGAGTTAGACTACACAATAGGTGTAGAATGACAGGCAGACCTAAAGGATATATGAGAAAATTTGGAATCTCAAGAGTAACCTTTAGAGAAATGGCTAGCCAAGGTAAAATACCAGGTGTAACTAAAGCGAGCTGGTAATAAAATATAAAGGTTGAAATTAACTTTTGTATATTAAAAAATAACTTGTATTTTTGCAAACCGTTTCAAAACCGGGGAGTAAATTTAAGTAGAACAAAAATGACTGATCCAATAGCAGATTACTTAACTAGGCTTAGAAATGCGATTAAAGCCAACAAAAGAATCGTTGATATTCCTTCTTCAAAATTGAAGAAAGAGATGACGGAAGTATTGCATGCAAACGGGTTTATCCAAAGCTATAAGTTTGAAGATGATGTTAATACCCAAGGGCAAATTAAAATCGCTTTAAAGTACAATGCTAGCACTAAACAAAGTGCAATTGTAAGCTTGCAAAGGGTAAGTAAGCCTGGTTTAAGAAAGTATGCAAACACTGATACGATGCCGCGCGTTCTTAACGGGTTAGGAATTGCCATTCTTTCCACATCGAAAGGGGTAATGACCAATAAAGAAGCAGCAAGGCAAAATGTTGGTGGTGAAGTATTGTGTAACGTATATTAATAAAGATAAATGTCGAGAATAGGTAATAAACCAATTAGTATCCCTGACGGAGTAACACTATCTATTGCAGATAATGTAGTTACCATTAAGGGAGCTAAAGGGGAGCTGATTCAGCAGATTGGCGCAGAGTTTAAGTTGGAAGAAAACGATGGAACTTATGTGCTAAAGCGCCCAACAGAACAAAAAAGACACAAGGCCCTACATGGTCTTTATAGATCTTTACTTAATAATGCAATTATTGGGGTATCAGAAGGATATAAAAAAGAATTAGAGCTCATTGGTGTAGGTTATAGAGCCAATGTACAAGGAAACTTGCTTGATTTAACATTAGGCTATTCTCATAATATTATCTTTCAAATACCAACAGAAGTAAAAGTTAGTGCCGAAAGTGCTAAAGGTAAAGCACCTGTAATTATTCTTGAAAGTAGCGATAAGCAATTAATAGGACAGGTAGCAGCTAAAATAAGATCACTTAGAAAAATTGAACCATACAAAGGAAAAGGTATCAAGTTTGTAGGGGAAGTAATTAGAAGAAAAGCAGGTAAAACTGCCGCTAAATAATTGACGAGATGAAATTAACGAAGTCAAATAGAAGATTAAGAATACGTAGAGGTATCCGAAACAAGATAGTTGGAACTTTAGAACGTCCTAGACTTTCCGTATTTAAAAGTAACAAAGCTGTTTATGCTCAACTAATAGATGATTCTAAAGGGCATACAGTAGCAGCAGCTAACTCAATAGAGTTGGGCGCAAGTGCAAGTAATATAGAAAATGCGAAACAAGTTGGCGCAAAATTAGCAGAGCGTGCTAAAGCTGCTGGTGTAGCAACTGTATTATTTGATAGAAGTGGTTACCAATACCACGGAAAAATTAAAGCATTGGCTGATGGCGCTCGAGAGGGTGGTCTTAAATTTTAAGTAATTATGTCACAAAGTAATATTAGAGCAATAAAAGCCAGCGATATCGACCTTCAAGAAAAGGTGGTATCAATCAACCGAGTTGCTAAGGTTGTTAAAGGTGGTAGAAGATTTAGTTTCTCTGCCATTATTGTGGTAGGCGATGGTAAAGGAGTGGTTGGTTACGGTCTTGGTAAAGCAAATGAAGTAGTCGATGCCATCGCTAAAGGAGTAGATGATGCTAAAAAGAATTTAGTTAAAGTTCCTTTATTTAGAAATACAGTTCCTCATGATGCTATTGGTAAATACAGTGGCGGTTTAGTACTGCTAAAACCTGCTTCTCCAGGTACAGGAGTTATTGCAGGTGGAGCTATGAGAGCAGTACTCGAAAGTGTTGGAATTAAAGATGTGCTAGCAAAATCTAAAGGATCTTCAAATCCTCATAATGTGGTAAAAGCAACGTTTGCAGCTTTAATGCAAATGAGAGATGCTTATACGGTTGCACAGCAAAGAGGAGTTACATTAGAAACAGTTTTTAACGGATAAGAAAATGGCTAAAGTTAAAATTTCTCAAGTTAAAAGTACTATCAAACGCCCCAATAGGCAAAAGCTTACAATTAAAGCGCTAGGATTGGGCAAGATAGATAAATCGGTTGAAGTAGAGTTTACTCCACAAATAGCCGGTATGGTAAAAAAAGTAAGCCATTTAGTATCAGTAAAGGAGTTATAGAGATGAAATTACATACATTAAAACCTGCAGAAGGTTCTATAAAAAGTGGCAAGAGAGTTGGTCGAGGGCAAGGTTCTGGTAGAGGTGGTACTTCTACACGTGGTCATAATGGGGCACAATCTAGATCAGGATACTCACGTAAATTAGGTTTTGAAGGTGGTCAAATGCCATTGCAAAGACGTTTGCCTAAGTTTGGCTTTACAAGCCCAAACCGTGTGGAGTATAGAGCTATTAACCTAGATGTCTTACAAGAGTTAGCAGATAAAGCAAAAGCAAAGAAGATAGATATTGAACTTTTAATTGCCAATGGTTTAGCCCATAAAAATGATAATGTTAAAATATTAGGTAGAGGAGAACTAAAAGCAAAACTTGAAGTAACTGTTCATAAATTTTCTGCATCAGCGCTAAAAGCAATTGAAGCAGTAGGTGGAAAAGCTGAAACGTTATAATTTATATGAAACGATTTTTTACAACCATAAAGAATATTTTTTCAATTGAAGATCTTAGAGTTAGAATATTAAACACCATTGGGTTTTTAATCATCTTTCGATTGGGATCCTATGTAGTGTTGCCAGGTATCGATCCTGTTATATTGGCAGCTGTTCAGCCAGAAGCACAAGGTATTTTTGGGTTGTTAAATACATTTTTAGGAGGTGCGTTTTCAAGAGCCTCCATTTTTGCCCTAGGTATTATGCCCTATATCTCTGCCTCCATTGTAATTCAATTACTAGGCATGGCAGTTCCTTACTTCCAAAAGCTTCAAAAAGATGGAGAATCTGGTCGTAATAAGATAAATCAAATCACACGTGTATTAACTATTGCTATCACATTAGCACAATCAATTGGATACTTAGCTACTACAGTTCCAGCAGAAGCCATTGTAATAGACCCTTATTTCTTTAAAATAAGTGCTATGATTGTACTCGTAGCAGGTACGATGTTTACCATGTGGTTAGGAGAAAAAATTACAGATAAAGGTATTGGAAATGGTATCTCTATGCTTATTATGATTGGCATTATTTCTCGCTTGCCTGCTTTTTTTGTAACCGAAGTAATGGCAAGAGGAATGAGTGGTGCCTTAGTACTTGTATTAGAAATGGTTGCTTTATTCTTTGTAGTAATGGCAGTAGTTGCTTTTACGCAAGCAACCCGCCAGATACCAGTGCAATACGCCAAACAAGTTATTGGCAATAAAGTATATGGAGGGCAACGACAGTATATTCCTTTAAAGGTTAACTCTGCAGGCGTTATGCCAATTATTTTTGCACAAGCATTAATGTTTATACCACCCATGATTGCTAACATTTGGGCCAACGATAATGATATTGCTGCCTATGTAGGCACGGCATTTTCAGATCCGAGCTCCTGGCAGTATAATGGTTTATTTGCAGTAATGATTTTGATATTTACCTTTTTCTATACCGCAATTACAGTTAACCCAAACCAAATTGCAGAAGATTTAAAACGCAACGGTGGTTTTGTTCCAGGTATTAAACCAGGAAAACAAACCTCTGAGTTTATAGATGATATTTTAACCAAAGTAACCTTACCAGGTTCAATATTCTTAGCAATTGTTGCTATAATGCCTGCTTTTGCTGGCATGGCTGGAATTACGATGGGATTTGCACAGTTTTATGGAGGTACTTCCTTATTAATTATGGTTGGGGTTATATTAGATACCTTACAACAAATTGAAAGTCACTTGCTTATGAGACATTATGAAGGTATGATGAAATCGGGTAGAGTAAAAGGGCGTTCTCAAGCGGCAGTTGCTTAGCGTTTTTATAATGATTAATTATAAAAGCAGAGAAGAGATAGAACGGATAAAAGAAAGTGCTGATATTCTTGGTAAAGCACACGGTGAAATAGCCAAATTGATAAAGCCAGGAATTGATACAAACAAGCTAGATAAGCTAGCTGAAGAGTTTATTAAAGATAATGGAGGAGTTCCTTCATTTAAAAATTATAACGGGTTTCCTTATACATTATGTGTAAGCCCAAACGAACAAGTTGTTCATGGGTTTCCAAGTGGTAAAGAGTTAGAAGATGGAGATGTGTTAAGTATTGATTGTGGAGTTTTTTACAAAGGATTTCATAGTGATTCTGCTTATACATATGCTGTTGGTAACGTTAAGGAGGATGTGTTAGAATTACTTAGAGTGACAAAAGAGTCGCTTTATAAAGGAATTGAAAAGGCTGTTGTTGGTAATAGAACTGGCGATATCGGGTTTGCTATTCAACATTTTGTTGAAGGCTACGGATACACAGTTGTAAGAGAGTTGGTTGGTCATGGTGTTGGAGAGAGTTTGCACGAAAGTCCGGAAGTGCCGAATTACGGTAAAAGAGGAAGAGGTGCAAAACTGAAAGAAGGGATGGTAATTGCGATAGAACCTATGATTAATCTTGGTAAAAAGGACATTGTGCAAGAAAGCGATGGATGGACGATTCGAACAAAAGACAGAGCTCCATCAGCTCATTTTGAACACACGGTGGCCATTACCGAAGAAGGAGTAGAAATACTAACAACACATAAGTATATAGAAGAAGTATATAAATTATAATATGGCTAAACAAGCATCTATAGAGCAAGACGGTACTATTTTAGAAGCATTATCCAATGCAATGTTTAGGGTAGAACTTGAAAACGGACATGTGGTTATTGCACATATATCTGGAAAGATGCGAATGCATTATATTAAAATTTTACCAGGCGACAAAGTAAAACTTGAAATGTCGCCTTACGATTTAACAAAAGGAAGAATAGTATATAGGTATAAATAAGATGAAACCGACTCATCATTAAAAAAATATAAAATTCGTTTTATCTTTAATGATGATAAAAGTTACATGTGACCAAATAAATAAATAATACACATGAAAGTTAGAGCATCTGTAAAAAAAAGAAGTGCTGATTGCAAAATCATCCGTAGAAACGGAAAGGTATATGTAATCAATAAGAAGAACCCCAGATTCAAACAAAGACAAGGATAATTGTTATGGCAAGAATTGCAGGAGTAGATATTCCACAACAGAAGAGAGGCGAAATTGCCTTAACGTATATTTTCGGACTTGGTAAAAGTTCAGCTCAAAAAATCCTTACCGAGGCAGGGGTTAATTGGGATAAGAAAGTTCAAGACTGGACCGAAGAAGAGGCCAATAGTGTACGTAACATTATTAGTGAAACCTATAAAGTAGAAGGAGTTCTTAAATCCTCTATTCAGTTAAACATTAAACGTTTATTGGATATTGGTTGCTACCGAGGCCTTAGGCATCGTAGAGGACTACCGGTTCGTGGGCAGCATACTAAGAATAATGCTAGAACTAGAAAAGGTAAAAGAAAAACAGTTGCTAATAAAAAGAAAGCTGCTAAATAAGCATAAGTGATATGGCACAAAAGCGAAAAGATAAAGGGAAGAAACGAGTAGTTAATGTTGAAGCATTGGGTCAAGCCCATATTAAAGCTTCGTTTAACAACATTATTATCTCTATGACCAATACTACCGGTCAAGTAATATCGTGGGCATCTGCTGGCAAAATGGGCTTTAAAGGTTCTAAAAAGAACACTCCTTATGCCGCTCAAGTGGCCGCTAGCGATTGCGCTCAAAAAGCGTACGATTTAGGATTACGTAAAGTTGATGTATATGTGAAAGGGCCTGGTGCAGGTCGCGAATCAGCCATCAGAACGATACAAAATACAGGCATTGAAGTAACAACAATTAAAGATGTTACCCCTCTTCCTCATAATGGATGTCGTCCTCCAAAGAGGCGAAGAGTATAATTTTAGACTATTAAGATTAGTAAATAATGGCAAGATATAGAGGCCCTAAAGCAAAAATTGCTCGAAGATTTAACGAACCAATTTTTGGGCCAAGCAAAGCACTTACAAAAAAAGCATACCCTCCAGGGCAACACGGTAGAGGTAGAAGAAAAAAACAATCTGAATATGCTGTTCAGCTAATGGAGAAACAAAAAGCTAAATACACTTATGGTGTGTTAGAAAAGCAATTCTCTAATCTGTTCGATAAAGCTTCTAGAAAAACTGGTATTACTGGTGAAATTCTTTTACAATTACTGGAAACTAGACTTGATAATACTGTATTTAGATTAGGAATTGCTCCTACTCGTAGAGCAGCTCGTCAGTTTGTATTGCATAAGCATATTACGGTAAACGGAAAAATTGTTAACATCCCTTCTTTTGCAGTTAAAATAGGTGATGAAATTGAAGTGAGAGAGAAATCTAAATCATTAGAAGTAGTTTCCAATAGTGTGGCTGCTACCTCTACTAAAAGATTTCCTTGGTTAGATTGGACCCCTTCTGAGTTAAAAGGAAAATTAATATCCTTGCCAATTCGAGAAGATATTCCTGAAAAAATTCAGGAACAACTAATCGTAGAACTTTACTCTAAATAATATTAAATTTATTTCATGGCAATTGCTTTCTTGAGCGATTGCCTGAACTATTAACTAAAAAACTATGTCGATATTAGCGTTTCAAATGCCGGAAAAAGTTGCCATGGAAAAGGCAGATGACTTCCATGGCTTATTTACTTTTAAGCCTCTAGAGAAAGGATATGGTGTAACCATTGGTAATGCGCTTAGAAGAATTTTACTTTCTTCTTTAGAGGGTTATGCAATTACTGGAATAAAAGTTCCTAATGTTTTGCATGAGTTTTCTACCATTGAAGGTGTCGTAGAAGATGTGTCAGAAATTATTTTGAATTTGAAAATGGTTCGATTTAGAAAAATTACTGATGGATTTGACAATAAAATTGCTGTTAATCTTAAAAATAAAAAGGTTTTAACCGCAGGTGATATTGCTAAGTTTACAACAGCTTTCGAAATTTTAAATCCAGAACATATTATCTGCCATTTAGACGACAAATCTGATTTAGAAATTGAATTAACGATTGAAAAGGGTAGAGGCTACTTACCTGGAGAAGAAAATAAACCTGCAGAGCAAGTATTTGGTTATATTCCTATCGATGCAATTTTTACACCTATTAAAAATGTAAAATACAGTGTTGAAAATACGAGGGTAGAGCAAAAAACAGATTATGAAATGCTGATTCTCGATATCGAGACAGATGGTTCTATTCATCCAGAAGACGCTTTAAAAGGAGCAGCCAAAATTCTTATTCAACATTTCATGTTGTTCTCAGATCAAAATATGATTTTAGAATCAGCAGAATCTGGAGAGCCAGATGCTGTAGATGAAGAATTATTGCATATGAGAAAACTGCTTAAAACCTCACTTCACGATATGGATTTATCGGTTCGTGCCTATAACTGCTTAAAAGCAGCTGAGGTAAGATCACTTGGAGATTTGGTAAGCTTGGAGATTTCTGATATGATGAAATTTAGAAACTTTGGCAAAAAATCATTAGCAGAATTAGAGCAATTGGTTGTTGACAAGAACCTAACATTTGGAATGGATCTTGCAAAATATAAACTAGAGGAGGACTAAGATACGATGAGACACGGCAAGAAATTTAATCACTTAAGCAGAACAAGTTCGCATAGAGCTGCAATGCTTTCCAATATGGCTTCGTCATTAATTCTTAGCAAAAGAATTTCGACAACAGTTGCCAAGGCAAAAGCATTAAGAAAATATGTAGAGCCTTTATTAACTAAATCGAAAACAGATGATACCAACTCGCGTAGAGTAGTATTCTCCTATTTGCAGAATAAAGAATCCGTTACAGAGCTATTTAATGAGGTAGCTGAAAAAATCGCAACACGCCCAGGTGGATATACACGTATCCTTAAAACAGGCAATAGAGCAGGAGACAACGCTGAAATGTGTATTATTGAGTTAGTAGATTATAACGATTTAATGCAAAAAGAAGCGAAGGATGATAAATCTAAAACTAGAAGAAGCCGTAGAGGTGGAGCTAAAAAAGAGGAATCTAAAACAGTAGAAGCTGCTGCTGAAGAAGTAATATCAGAGGCAGAAGTTGTGGAAGATTTGCCTACCAGTAAGGCAGAAGAAACCTCTGAAGAAGATATACCTAAGGAAGATTCATCTAAAGAAGACGAAGCTTCTGATTCAACCGATACCAAAGAAGATGATAAAAAGTAATATTTTCTGAAAGGAAATTGAAAGGGGTTAGATGTTTTATCTAATCCCTTTTTTATTTTTGTGCCATTATACCTACTACTTTATTATAACTTTACTATGATCGAACCAACCGAAAAGAAAGCCTACTTATTACTCGAAGATGGATTTAAAATGGAAGGTGTCGCCATTGGTAAAATTGGTACATCAGGAGGGGAAATATGCTTTAATACGGGCATGGCAGGCTATCAAGAAATTTATACAGACCCATCCTATTATGGCCAAGTAATTATAAATACCAATGCCCACATTGGTAATTATGGAACGGTTGAAGATGAAAATGAATCAGAATCTCCCAAAATTAGCGGTTTAATAGTGAATGATTTTTCTAAAAATACGAGTAGAGCAAATTCCGAACCTTTGCAAGCTTATTTAGAAAAACATAATGTAGTAGGAATTGCAGAAGTGGACACACGCTCTTTGGTTCGCCACATTCGCGATAAAGGAGCTATGAATGTGATTATTTCTTCGGAGTTACCAGAAGAAAAATTAGAAACAGAGTTAAAGAAACTTCCGCCAATGGAAGGGCTTGAATTAGCTTCTAATGTTTCTACTTCCGAGCCTTATATTGTAGGCGAAGGGAATAAAATTAAAATAGCAGTACTTGATTTTGGTATTAAGAGGAGCATCTTAGCTAATTTTGTAAAACGAGGCTGTCAATTAAAAGTGTTTCCTGCTAAAACCTCGTTTGATAAAATAATGGAGTGGGATCCAGATGGAGTGTTTTTATCCAATGGGCCAGGAGACCCATCCGCTATGAACTATGCCGTTGAAACCGTTAAAGAAATAGCAAATTCGACAAAACCATTATTTGGTATATGCCTAGGGCATCAACTAATTGCTCGTTCGTTCGGTATTGGCACGTATAAAATGCACCATGGGCATAGAGGCTTAAATCATCCTATAAAAAATTTAAAAACAGGAAAGAGCGAGATTACTTCACAAAACCATGGCTTCTCAATCTCGCTCGAAGATGTTGAAAAATCCACCAATGTAAATCAAACCCATATTAATCTTAATGATAATACCGTAGAAGGGATAGAGATAAAGGGTAAGAAAATATTCTCCGTGCAATATCATCCAGAATCATCTCCTGGGCCTCACGATTCAGAATACTTATTTGATAATTTTATAGAATTAATAACAAAATAACGAGTTAATATTATGGCAATTATAGAACAAATACACGCTAGGCAAATTTTAGATTCAAGAGGCAACCCTACCATTGAAGTAGATGTAATTACAAGCAATGGAGTATTAGGAAGAGCAGCAGTTCCATCAGGTGCATCAACAGGCGAAAATGAGGCGGTAGAACTTAGAGATGGAGATAAATCCAAGTATTTAGGCAAAGGAGTATTAAAGGCCGTTGAAAATGTGAATGAGATTATTGCCATTGAAATAGAGGGCATGTTAGTTACGGAGCAACGACTCATTGATCAAATTATGATTGATTTAGACGGAACGGATACTAAGTCTAATTTAGGGGCAAATGCAATTTTAGGCGTTTCATTGGCAGTAGCAAAAGCTGCAGCCGAAGAGTCTGGCCTTCCTCTGTACCAATACATAGGGGGTGCTAATGCGCACAAGTTACCAGTACCAATGATGAACATTATCAATGGGGGCTCGCACTCCGATGCACCTATTGCTTTTCAAGAGTTTATGATTCGCCCAGTAGGAGCAGCTTCTTTTTCTGAGGCCATTAGAATGGGCACAGAAATATTTCATGCCTTAAAGAAAATACTGCACGATAAAGGATTAGTAACGGCTGTTGGAGATGAAGGTGGTTTTGCACCCAACCTTACAGGAGGAACAGAAGAGGCTTTGGAAAGTATTTTAACAGCTATAAAAAATGCTGGTTACAAACCAAATGAAGAGGTTACCATTGGGCTTGATTGTGCCGCTTCTGAATTTTATGTAGAAGGTAATTATGATTATACTAAATTTGAAGGCACAAAAGGAAAAATAAGAACAAGTGCAGAGCAAGTTGATTATTTAGCTTCTTTGGTTGAAAAATATCCGATAGATTCTATTGAAGATGGTTGTGATGAAAATGATTGGGAAGGATTTAAGATGCTTACCGCAAAAATTGGAGATAAATGTCAAATTGTTGGAGACGATCTTTTTGTAACCAATGTCAAATTTTTATCTAAAGGTATTCAAGAAAAATCAGCCAATTCAATTTTGATTAAAGTAAATCAAATTGGCACGTTGTCCGAAACATTGGATGCGATTGAAATGGCACATAAGGCTGGCTTTACAGCAATTATTTCACATAGGTCTGGCGAAACAGAAGACGCTACCATTGCCGATATTGCTGTAGCTACCAATGCAGGGCAAATTAAAACAGGCTCAGCTTCTCGCTCAGATAGAATGGCAAAATACAACCAATTACTTCGGATAGAAGAAGAATTAGGGGAGGTTGCTGTTTACGAAGGAAAAAAGTATAATTAATTGTTATTGCGAGGTACGAAGCAATCTATTTTACTAAAGACAGATTGCTTCGCTATTCCTGAGAAATGAATTCGAAATGACCTTAATACTTATCTTTACTCACTTGAACACAATTAAAAACCATATCTTTTTCTTTATAGTTTTTTAAAAAAAAGCTTCAATTGCTTAATTGAGGTTTTTTTTTGCTTTATTTGATATAGAATTAATAATAAAAATGGAGTCTCTTAAAAAAGTTATCAAAAATTACTACCTGATGGTAGGCGCATTTTTTCTAATTTGGATTACTTTTTTTGATAGTAACGACCTATACAGCCAGTATAATTTGGCTCGTAAGTTAGATAACCTAAATGCTGATAAAGTATATTATCTTGAAAAAATAGAAAAAGTGAAAGAAGATAGAGAGGAGCTTTTAAGCAACCTCGACCTCTTAGAGAAATTTGCAAGAGAAAAGTACTTGATGAAAAAACCAACAGAGGATTTATATGTTGTAGTAGAGGCTGAAGAAAATTAGGAGTATGAATAAATCAGGAATCATATTAATACTAGTGTTAAGTTCATTAAACTCTTTTGCCCAAAAAGGAGATTATACGATTGATGATAGAAGCAACTTTATGGATCGTGTTTTTTTTGGAGGAGGCATGGGTTTGTCTGGAGGGTCTTGGGGTACTTCAATTAGTGTAACGCCAATAGTGGGCTATATGGTTTCTAATAGGCTTTCTGTAGGGGTAGGAGCAACGTACCAATATATTAAATTCAATAATCAATTTAATAATTTTACAGATAATCAATATGGTGGGAATGTATTTGCGAGATTGAATTTAGTAAGACAAGTTTTTGCGTATGGCGAATACTCCTTTTTAAACCTAGCAGTAAATGGAGATTCCAATAATAGAGCAACCTTTTCTCGATTACCTCTCGGCCTTGGTTTTTCTCAAAATCTTGGGGCTCGTTCCTCTTTTAACATGGTAGCAGCGTACGACATGCTTCATCAACAAAATGGCCCTTTTCAATCACCTTGGGTGTTTATGTTTTTTGTTTCGCTTTAAAATTTCAAATCGAATTTCTTTCCTACCTCCTGCAAATCAACCACCACTTTTTCATTTATAGGAATACCATTAGCGAGTCGTTCTGCTTCAAATAATCGTTCGGGGTCGCCAGGAATAACTACTTTAGGCATTCCTTTTATGCGTTCAGCATTTCTAAATCGCTCAATCCAAGTATCCATATCCAGCTTAAATTCATGGGCAGGTCTAAAGCCATCAATGCGCATAACACCCATAAAATGACCAATACCCTCTCCAACAGGGTTGGTAGGCATAGGTAAAAAACTAACAAATGGAGGCACCCAAGGGCCAAAATTAGCACCCGAAAAAACGCCAGAAAAAATATCTACAATAGAACCTAAACAAAATCCTTTATGGCTACCATGTTCTCTATCGCCACCCAAAGGCAGTAGAGCGCCCCCTTCTTTTAGTTCGTGTGGGTTTGTGGAAGAGAAGCCTTCTTTGTTCTGTATCCAACCACTAGGTGCTTCTTCGCTCTTACGTTGTAGTATTTCTAATTTGCCATTGGCAGCCGTAGTAGTGGCAAAGTCTGCCACAAAAGGAGGCTGCTTATCAGCAGGTATTGCCACCGCAATAGGGTTAGTGCCCAACATTCGCTCTGTTGAAAAGGTAGGCGAAACCAATGGGCTAGCATTGGTCATAGATATGCCCACCATCTCATGTTCTAAGGCCATCATCGCATGGTAGCCTGCAATACCGTAATGATTCGAGTTTTTAATCGAAATCCAACCAGAACCCGCATTTTTGGCTTTTTCTATTGCTATATCCATGGCCTTAGGCCCAACCACTAATCCAAGTCCCGCATCGCCATCTACCACCCCTGTGCTTGGTGTTTCATGCACCAATCTAACATTAGGTGTTGGGTTAATTCTGCCTGCTTCCCACAAGCGTATATAGCCAATTAGCCGGGCAACACCATGGGAGTCAACTCCTCTCAAATCTGCCGATACTAGCACTTTGGTAGCTAATTTAGCATCGGCAGCCGAACAACCTATTTTAAGAAATACTTCGTTGGTAAAGTCTCTTACTTTTTCAAATGAATACATGATTAAAAAATTTGAACAAAGGTAAAAAACTTAATAATAATGACTTTGTCATTATGAAAAATATTATTTCTTATTTAACTCAGCCAGTATTTTAATAAACTATTAGAAGAGATTGGTAAGTTTAATGTTTTATTAACGATTGTTTTAGTTTCCTGTCAAAAAATAGTAAATTAAAACAACAGTACGAGGCAGTTTTCGTTACTGTAACTAATAATTTAAACGATTAGATATTATGAGCAAAAAAAATTTAATAATTGTGTTTGTAGTGGCATTTTTAGGAAGCTTATTAGCTTTAAATAGTAATAAGTTATTTAATAGCCCAAGCCAATCAACCTATAACTCCATTCAAAACCGACAATCGGAGTTGGGGGCTAATTCTGTTAAAGTTACTTATAATTCGAGCGTGCCTGCCGCACTTGATTTTACAATAATTGCAGAGTTGGCTACAAATTCGGTAGTGCATATCCGTTCGTCTTATAATGCAAGCATTAAGTCAAATGGATATTACCAATATAAACAAGGGCCTTCTCAGTCTTCTGGTTCAGGTGTAATTGTATCTGATGATGGCTATATTGTAACCAATAACCATGTAGTTGCAAATGCCGCAGAGGTACAAGTGGTATTAAATGATAATAGAAGCTATATAGCCAAAGTAATAGGAGCCGACCCCACTACTGATTTGGCCTTATTAAAAATAGAGGCAGAAGGCTTGTCTTTTATGGCGTATGGTAATTCTGATATTGTTAAAGTTGGGCAATGGGTATTAGCAGTAGGCAACCCATTTAATTTAACATCTACAGTAACAGCAGGCATTATTAGTGCCAAAGCCCGTAATATCGGCATTTTAAGAGATGAAACTAATAATTTACAGGTAGAGTCATTTTTACAAACCGATGCTGTTGTAAATCCAGGTAATTCAGGAGGGGCATTAATTGATGTACACGGAAACTTAATAGGAATTAATTCGGCCATTGCATCTCCAACGGGGAGTTATGCGGGTTATGCCTTTGCTATACCAGTAAATTTAGTTAAAAAAGTAGCCGATGATTTACTCGAATTTGGCGTAGTGCAACGAGGTTTATTAGGCATTAGAATTAATGATGTTTCTGCCAAATTGGCCGAGCAAGAAAACCTAAGTGTGCTGCAAGGAGTGTATGTAGTTGAAGTGCAAGAAGGAAGCGGTGCCAGCGAAGGAGGTATTGAAAATAAAGATGTAATTATTGGCATAGATGGGCAAGAAGTAACCAACACATCAGAATTGCAAGAGTTAGTAGCTCGACATCGACCTGGCGATAAAATTAATGTGGAATTATTAAGGGGAGATAAAAAGCTGAATTTTGAAGTGGAACTTCATAATATAACAGGAACAACAACTGTGGTAAAACGAGTTTCAGAAGTGTTGCTTGAAGGCTCTTTGTTTGAGAATGTGATTGGGAAAGACGCAGAGAACCTCCATATTAAATCTGGAGTTAAACTAAAAGAATTAGGAGAAGGTAAATGGAAGGAAGCTGGAATTAAAGAAGGATTTATTATTACAGAAGTAAATAGAAGCCCCATTGCAACCATAGATCAACTTAAAAGACTAATGCCTCAATTTGAAGGACAACGTGTAGTTTTATTAGGGGTGATGGGTAATGGTGATAAAACATACTTTTCAGTGGATTGGTAAGATCTTAGGATATGCCACTTGAACCCGATTAATACCTATCTGTTTTAAATAATTAAATTTTTTGTCTAAATTAGCTAATTATTTAAATACTAAAAATGGCAAGTGAACCACAAAAAACATCTATTGCTCGACAACCGACTCATGCAGAAATAGAAGAATATCAAAAAAACGGTGTCGTAAAACTGCCAGCAGTTTTTGCTATAGATTGGATTGATCAACTGCGTGAAGCCACGGAATTTTGCTTGAATAATCCAGGGCCCTATGCACAACAGTACGATAAAGGAGAAGGTAAATTTTTTGGTGATTTGGATGTAGCCAAACGCAATCAAAAGTTTAAAGATTTTATTTATCATTCTGGAGCTGCCCAGCTAATGGGTGCTATAATGAAATCAAAAAAAATAAATTTCTTTTATGACCAACTACTTGTAAAAGAACCCAATACACCAGCGGCTACTCCTTGGCACCAAGACCAACCCTATTGGGCGGTTGCTGGCAAACAAATTGCATCTATTTGGTTGCCCTTAGATGTTGTAGCCAAAGAAAGCAGCTTGCAATATGTTGCTGGTAGTCATCTTTGGGAAGAATTTAATCCGCATAAATTTTTGGATGACAGCCCTTATGAAGGAACAGGATTACCCGAATTACCAGATATTGATGCTGAGCCTGATAAGTACAGTCTATTAGGGTGGGATATGGAAGTGGGAGATTGCTTGGTTTTTCAAGGAATGATTGTACATGGAGCCAAAGGAAATACCTCCCTTAATAGAAGACGTGCTTGGGCTACACGCTGGACGGGCGATGATGTAAGGTATAATAAACGAAAAGGCGAAGTGGCCATCCCCAAAGAAGACCCAGGCCTTAACCATGGAGATGTGCTCGATAGCGATGCTTTCCCTGTTATTTGGAGAGCATAATACTAATTTTTTATCAAGCATTTGGTTTTAATATGATATAAAAATAAAATGTTCAAAAAAGTAATAACCCATTCAAATATCTTTTTTATTTTATCTAATTGATTATAGAGTAGCTTTGTCTTCTAGTATAATCAAGTAAAAAAATGAGCGATAATTTCGGAATAAAAGAAGCATTAAACGTGCTTGGCGTAAAGCAACATAATGCAGGTGTTTCAACAGGTGCAAACTGGTTAGAAGCAGGCAATAATAAAATAGTTTCGATTTCTCCTGCCGATGGCAAAGAGATAGGAACGGTAACTGAAGCCACAGCTGAAGAATACGATGTGGTAGTAAAAAAAGCCACAGAAGCATTTAAAGAATGGCGATTAGTACCTGCCCCTAAAAGAGGTGAGGTAGTTCGGCAAATTGGGTTGGCTTTAAGAAAATACAAAGAGCCTTTAGGTAAGTTGGTTTCCTACGAAATGGGCAAATCGTACCAAGAAGGACTAGGCGAAGTACAAGAGATGATTGACATCTGTGATTTTGCCGTTGGCTTATCTCGTCAATTACATGGCTTAACCATGCATTCAGAACGACCTAATCATCGAATGTATGAGCAATACCACCCACTAGGAGTTGTTGGTATAATTTCATCATTCAACTTTCCAGTAGCGGTTTGGGCGTGGAACACAATGCTTGCTTGGGTTTGTGGTGATGCTTGCGTTTGGAAACCATCTGAAAAAGTGCCTTTATGCAGTATTGCTTGTCAAAATATTGTGCAAGAAGTATTTGCTGCTAATGATGTGCCCGAAGGCATTTCAGGATTAGTAAATGGCGATTATAAAATTGGAGAATTAATGGCCAATGATAAACGTGTGCCATTAGTTTCTGCTACAGGCTCTATTAGAATGGGTAAAAAAGTAGGCGCAGCTATTGGAGCTAGGCTTGGCAAATCATTATTAGAATTAGGAGGCAATAATGCCATTATTGTATCGCCCGATGCAGATTTAAACATGACCTTAGTAGGCGCCTTATTTGGTGCAGTAGGCACTTGTGGCCAGCGTTGTACCTCTACACGTAGGTTAATTATACACGAAAGTGTGTATGAAGAAGTAAAAAATAAAATGGTAAAAGCCTATGGCCAATTAAGCATCGGTAACCCCTTGGATGAAGCCAATCATGTAGGGCCATTAATTGATAAAACATCAGTTGATTTATACCTGAATGCCATTGAACAAGCCAAAAAAGAAGGCGGTAAAGTAGTTGTTGAAGGTGGAGTTTTACAAGGAGATGGATACGAGTCGGGTGTTTATGTAAAACCATGTGTAATTGAAGTAGAGAATCATTATGACATTGTGCAGAACGAGACCTTTGCCCCAATTTTATATTTGATAAAATATAGCACTTTAGAAGAGGCCATGGATATGCAAAACGGAGTGGTTCAAGGCCTATCTTCTGCTATTATGACGAATAATTTAAAAGAAGCTGAATTTTTTCTTTCGCAAGCAGGATCCGATTGTGGAATAGCCAATGTAAACATTGGTACTTCAGGAGCCGAAATTGGCGGAGCGTTTGGTGGCGAAAAAGAAACAGGCGGAGGTCGTGAGTCAGGCTCTGATGCTTGGAAAATTTACATGCGAAGACAAACCAATACCATAAACTATGGCGATGATTTACCCTTGGCGCAAGGAATTAAGTTTGATTTATAATTTATAAAAAAAAAGGATGACATCTCTTACTTGTAGATGCCATCCTTTTTTTTATTGAATTAGTAATAATTTCCTCTAATAATAATTTATTATCAAATTTTATTACTAGTTTGCTGTGGCATATATTAATTTTTTAATTATTCAAACCTATGGCAAAGCCAACCTATTATGCAATAATGCTAATTGATGATAATGAGATTGATAACCTCATTAATCAAAAAATGATTGAAGCTGCTAAAATTACGGAGCATATTTACACACATACAGGCGCTAGGAGTGCGATTGAATTTTTGCGTAACATCGAAAAATTAGACGTAAATTCTATTAATAATGTATTGCCAGAACTTATTTTTTTAGATATTGATATGCCATTAATGGATGGGTTTCAGTTTTTAGATGAGTTTGAGCAGTTGTCCGATAAAACGAAGAAAAAATGCAGTATTGTAATGCTTACCTCTTCTATAAGCCCTGCCGATGTAAACCGATCTAAAAATTACGGCTATGTACGTAAATACATTAATAAGCCGCTTACATTAGAAAACCTAGAAAAGTTTAAACACTAGTATTTTTGGAATAGCTAACCAAAAAAACACCACCAAAAATCATAATGGAGTATAAAATACTCGCTAAAGAAATTTGGTCTCCTCTAAAAATTACGGCTATTATAGTAGCAAAAAGAGGTTGCAGATAAATATAATACCCTACCAATGCAGGGCTTGCCGTTTTAAGCGACCAAAGGTTTAGCAAATAAGCAAGAAAAGTGGTGCCTAGTATAATGTAGGCGATACTAAACCAAATTTGATACGTAAAATTTATCCAATCAGAAGCCAGTAAATCATCAATTCCAAAAGGAATTACCATAAAACTGCCGAATAGGAACACCCATTTTATTACCGTAAGAGCCTCGTATTTTTTCATTAACGGCTTTACAATTACAAGAAAAATACTGTACGAGGTAGCGTTTATTAGCACAAAGATATTTCCTTTAAAAGTGCTGTCAGAAAAATCGATGCCTTGAGAGGCAATTAATAAAATAGCACCAGAAGCACCTAAAAATATCCCTAAAAGTTTAACCCACGTAAAAATTTCTTTCAGAAAAAAATAAGAGATTAATAGAATAATAATAGGAGTTGATGTCATAATTACCGATCCCAAAATGGGAGAGGTAAGGCTAATTCCTTTAAAGAAAAAAATTTGATTAATAGCTACTCCAAAAAGAGCTGCGAAAAAGAACCTCGGTAAATCGTTAGAAGCAGGTGCTTCTGAAGCACCTAAAAAACGATGAAAGATCCAAAATAAAAGCGTTGCCACAGGTACTCTAAACGCAATCAGACCTAACGCACTTAGGTGCTCGGGCATTACAATTTTAGCTACTGTATAATTGGCTCCATATAATAGGCTCACAAAAGCCAATACCAAATGTATTTTAAACCGAGAGTGCATAGATTAATGAAATGATTTTGCGAATTTAGTATTTCAAACTGATTAAATACTCCATATTGATAGATTCTAACATCCCTTTGGCCGAACGCATGCGCCCATCTTCTTTAGACGAATTAATTGGGCAAGAACATCTAGTAGGAGAAAATGGAGTTTTACGAACGGTGATAAAAAGTGGCAGTTTGCCCTCTATGATTTTATGGGGCCCTCCAGGGGTAGGTAAAACCACTATTGCCAACATTATTGCCAATGAAATTAAAAGTCCCTTTTTTACGATTAGTGCAGTAAGTGCTGGAGTAAAAGATGTTCGAGAAATTATTGCGAAAGCCAAAAGGTTGGCAATGGCTGTTCTCTTTATCGATGAGATTCACAGGTTTAATAAATCGCAGCAAGATGCACTGCTGGGTGCAGTAGAGAAAGGCACAATTATACTTATAGGAGCTACCACCGAAAATCCCTCGTTCGAGGTCAACTCAGCACTCTTGTCTCGGTCTCAAGTTTATACACTAAAATCTCTTACAAAAGAGCATTTGCTTCAGTTGGTAACAAATGCTTGCGAAAGAGATGTGAAATTAGTGAAACGAAAAATTGAGCTAAAAGAGACCGAAGCACTTTTTAGCCTTTCGGGAGGAGATGCGCGTAAATTATTGAATTTATTAGAACTTTTGGTAGAATCTTCGGACGAAAAGGAAGTTGTAATTACCAATAAACTTGTTCAGGAAAAAGCCCAACAACGGGTAGCCATTTACGATAAAAGTGGCGAGCAGCATTACGATATTATTTCTGCTTTTATAAAAAGCATAAGAGGTAGCGACCCCAATGCTGCCGTATATTATTTAGCAAGAATGATAGAAGGAGGCGAAGACGTGAAATTTATTGCACGAAGGCTGCTTATTTTATCATCTGAAGATATTGGTAATGCCAATCCCACAGCCTTGGTTATTGCCACCAACTGTTTTCAAGCAGTAAGTATAATTGGATATCCTGAATCTCGGATTATACTATCGCAATGTGTTACCTATTTGGCAACTTCAGCTAAAAGTAACGCCAGTTATATGGCCATTAATAAAGCACAAAAATTAGTACAAGAAACAGGCGACTTGCAAGTGCCTATGGCTATTAGAAATGCACCTACTAAAATGATGAAGCAGCAAGGCTATGGCAAAGGGTATAAATACAGCCATTCGTATGAAGGAAACTTTGCAGCGCAAGAATTTTTGCCAAAAGAAATAGCCAATACCGTACTTTATAACCCAGGTAATAATGCACGCGAAAATGAATTGCGTAAACGCCTACAAGCACTTTGGAGAGATAAATACGGGTATTAGTCTTAGGAGGTTAAGATACAGTAGCTTTTAATTGTTTATCTGCCTTTTCTCGAATTACCGATTGAACGGTTCTGGAATAAATTTTTGACTCTAGCCAAGAGATAATATCAAAATAAATAAATGCCCGCTTTTCATAAGGGTTGGTTTCAAGTGGGAGCAGTTGACCACGCAGTGATTCGAATTTATCAGTCATTTCTTTAGTGGAGAGGCGAGCAGTACCCAACCTTCTTAAAAAATTGAGAATGTATTTCTGGTAGAGTTGCAAATTTTTCTTCTTTAGAAGAAACCGATAAGTAGATCGGATGTAATAATCAATCACATCTTGGTTGCCGAGCTCGTAATGGCAGATTAAACTGAGGATTCGAGCAAAACCGTGCACATCTTCTCTTAAATCAATGTTTTCAGTATTGATAATTTTATTTAGCCAAACCAACGATTCTCCAAATTCGCTATTGCCAACATAAAGGCAAGCGATTTTGTAGAACATTATAAGCCTCGAGTGCGCATCAAGCTGGCTATAATAGGCTTCCAATTCTGGCTTAATTCTATCAAGCATACGCACGCCCTCGGTAAAATGACCACGCATAAAAAGGCCGTTAAATTCGTGAACGTAGCTATATTTAAATAATTTTTTATGAACATTTTCGGTAAATGTTACATTAGGAATAAATCTTATTTTTCTAAACCTCCTTTTTGATTGTGCAAATTCAGTATAAAGCCCCAAGCGTGATTGGGCAATCATTAAACTGTTAAGTGCTTGAATAAAGGTTTCCAACTTGGTTTTAATGATGATTGGATTATCAAATAAGGCTACCCATTTTTTTGCGTAATCATAGCCTCTTTCAAAATCTTGAATAAAGAAATAATAATTAATGTAGAGTGAGTACAAACTAAATTTTTCATGGAGGCTAAGGGTAGATTCCTCCAATGAAATCATGCTATCCTTAAAAATACGAATCACATTTTCGTGGTCGGTGGCGTTTCTAATAAAGCCAATTCGTTGGTAGAGCGAGTTTAGCTCTAGTTGAATACTGGTAAAACGATTAATATTATTAATGCGCTCATTGGTGGCGGTAGATTCTTTAATGATGTCTTCCACCGCTTTGCGAGAATCGCCATTGGCCGTTTGCAACACAACGTTTTTTTGCCATTTAAGTACTACCAATAATAACTCAGGGTTATCACTTTTATAGGCCAACGATTTTGCCTTTTTAAGCTGATTTGCACATTGTTTGTACTGGCTTCTATTGAATAAAAGTTGTGCGTAATCTATCATTTCACGAATTTGTGCATCAATGGAAGACGACAAATGATACCTGCGTAAGGTTTGAAGGATTTTTTTATACAAATTAGATTTCAAATTGGGCAACTGCCCTTTAGATACAAAATCAAATTGTTCCACCAGGTTAAAAGTAGGTTGCTGATCTATATGATTAAAAAGTTGCGCATACTTTGAATCTTTAATAGTGGCAAGTGAATTAAGTTTGAAATACCTCTTTTCGCTCGCACTCATGCTTTTAATTAAATCGTATAGTTCTTGAGATTGCGGTTTAGCCATTGTATTTATTATTGCATAAATATATTCATAACACTTTAATAATTGTGTTTTTTTTAAATAAGAAATTGTATTTATATTTAAATATGGTATTTTTTAAATATGGTTTTTTAAATAATTTTGGACTTAAGAATCAACGTTTAAAAGCATTATGGCTCAAAAAATTAAAATATTCGACACCACATTAAGAGATGGCGAACAAGTGCCTGGCTGCCAACTTAACAAAGACGACAAACTTATTATTGCCGCTTCTCTTGATAAACTAGGGGTTGATATCATAGAAGCTGGATTTCCTATTTCTAGCCCTGCTGACTTTGATTCTGTAAAAGCCATTGCACAACAAACACAAAATGCCAGCGTCTGTGGGTTAACAAGAGCCATTCAAAAAGACATTGATGTAGCTGCTGAAGCTATTAAGTCCGCAAAACGACCTCGTATTCATACAGGTATTGGCACTTCTGATTTACACGTTTTTTCTAAATTGAGAACAACTAAAGAAGATGTATTAGAGCGTGGAGTAGCAGCGGTAAAGTATGCGAAAAAATATGTAGAAGATGTAGAATTTTATGCAGAAGATGCGGGTAGAACAGATAATGAGTTTTTAGCCAGAGTGGTAGAAGCCGTAATAAAAGCAGGTGCTACTGTCGTAAATATTCCTGATACCACAGGCTATTGCCTTCCCAATCAATTTGGAGAAAAAATTAGATACCTCAAAGAAAATGTAGCTGGCATCGATAAAATTGACATTGCAGCCCATTGCCATAACGACCTAGGGTTGGCCACCGCCAATGCCATTGCGGCCGTTCAAAATGGCGCAACCCAAGTAGAGTGCACTATAAATGGCATTGGCGAACGGGCGGGCAATACCTCTTTAGAAGAAGTTGTGATGATAATTAAACAGCACGCTAATATGCCATTTTATACAGATGTAGATACCACAATGCTAACAGGCGTAAGTCATTTAGTGGCTGATAAAATGAATATGCCTGTGCAAGCTAATAAAGCTATTGTGGGAGCCAACGCATTTGCCCACTCTTCTGGTATTCATCAAGATGGAATGTTGAAGAACAGAGAAAATTACGAAATAATAGACCCTGCTTTGGTAGGAGCAAGTGGAAGCACCATTGTACTTACCGCTCGTAGCGGACGACACGCACTTAACTACCGAATCGAAAAAATTGGTATCAAACTAAACAAACAGCAGTTAGAAGAAGTTTATGAAGAGTTCTTAATAATGGCGGATCAAATTTATTTAGTAGGAGACGATGAATTAAAAAAATTAGTTTCCGACTATGTCGTAACCAACATCGCTAACGCTCATTAAAATGGCAGGAAAAACATTATTTGATAAATTATGGGATTCGCACGTGGTACGAAAAGGCGAGCAAGGGCCTGATATTTTATACATTGATCGCCACTTGATTCACGAAGTAACTAGCCCACAAGCATTTGCAGGAATCGAAAAAAGAGGCGTGCCTTTATTTCGTCCCAAACAAACCATTGCCACCGCAGATCATAATGTGCCCACGGTAGATCAACATTTACCTATTAAAGAAGAACTTTCAAGAAAGCAAGTAGAAACGCTCCAGTCTAACTGTGAAAATCACGGGGTAGAACTTTATGGATTAGGGCATCCCAACCAAGGTATTGTACACGTAATAGGGCCAGAGTTAGGCATAACTCAGCCCGGTATGACCATGGTTTGTGGCGATAGCCACACATCAACCCACGGAGCATTTGGCTCCATTGCATTTGGCATTGGCACCAGTGAAGTAGAGCAAGTTTTTGCTACACAGTGCGTGTTACAAACCAAGCCAAAGTCAATGAGGATAGAAGTAAATGGCATACTCAAAAAAATCGTAACTGCTAAAGATATTATTCTCTACATTATTGCTAAACTATCAACCTCTGGGGGTACAGGTTATTTTGTAGAGTTTGCGGGATCAGCGTTCGAAAACCTTTCGATGGAAGGCCGTATGACCGTTTGCAATATGAGTATCGAACTAGGTGCTCGTGGAGGAATAATTGCTCCAGATCAAACCACATTCGACTATGTGCAAGGAAGAGAGTTTGCTCCTACGGGAGCTAAGTGGAATCAAAAGTTAGCATACTGGAAAACATTGGTAACGGATGCCGATGCCACGTATAACAAAGTAGTAAGCTTTGATGCTGCCGATATTGCACCCATGATTACGTTTGGCACAAACCCAGCAATGGGTATTAAAATATCAGAAAAGGTGCCTTCGGCAAATGGTGATAAATCATTTAAAAAGGCACTCGATTATATGCAAATTAAGGCAAATGCTTCTATCAAAGGAAAAGCAGTAGATTATGTATTTATCGGCAGTTGTACGAATTCGCGTATTGAAGATTTGCGAGCAGTGGCAAACATTGTGCAAGGCCATAAAAAAGCAGACAATATTACCGCTTGGATTGTGCCTGGCTCTATGAGAGTAGAAGCACAAGCTAAAGCAGAAGGAATTGATAAAATATTAGAAGAAGCGGGTTTTGAGCTTCGTCAGCCTGGTTGCTCAGCCTGCTTAGCCATGAACGAAGACAAAATACCCGAAGGTAAATACTGTGTTTCAACTTCCAATAGAAATTTTGAAGGTCGCCAAGGGCCTGGGTCGAGAACCATGTTGGCTAGCCCCGAAACGGCTGCAGCCACCGCATTAAAAGGATATGTTACAGATGCTACTGAATACTTGAATTAAAAGGATATGGAGAAATTTAAAAAACTAATATCATCCATAGTGCCTTTAACATTAGAAAACGTGGATACAGATCAAATCATTCCAGCACGCTTTTTAAAATCAACCTCGCGTGATGGCTTTGGCGAAAACCTGTTTCGTGATTGGCGATTTGATAAACAAGGAAATAAGAATAATGATTTTGTGCTTAATAAAATTACCCAAGGAAAAATACTAGTAGCAGGAAAAAATTTTGGCTGTGGCTCCAGTAGAGAGCATGCGGCCTGGGCTATTGCCGATTATGGTTTTAACGTAGTAATATCTAGTTTTTTTGCCGATATTTTTAAAGGAAATGCACTTAATAATGGCTTATTGCCTGTTCAGGTTTCGGAAGATTTCCTTCAGTCTATTTTTGATTCAAATAGCCAAATGGAAGTTGATTTAGAAAACCAAACCATAAAAATTATTGAAACGGGAGAAGAAGAATTCTTTGAAATTTCGGAATACAAAAAACACTGTTTATTAAATGGACTAGACGACATCGACTTTTTACTGAGCAATAAAACAGAAATTGAAAAATTTGAATTAAATAGAAATTAAAATACTGACCTGACAGGTTTTTATTCGATGAGAAAATAAACTTAACAGGTTTAATAAAAACATAAATGAGTATAACAAAAAATATAGCAGTACTACCTGGTGACGGAATTGGGCCTGAAGTTACAGACCAAGCAATTAATGTGCTTAATGCCATTGCCGAAAGATTTGGACATACTTTTAATTATACACAAGGATTAATTGGTGCCATTGCGATAGACGAAACAGGCAACCCTTTTCCTCCTATTACCGAAAACATTTGCCAACAAGCAGACGCTATACTTTTTGGAGCTATTGGAGACCCCAAGTACGATAACGACCCAACGGCAAAAATACGACCAGAGCAAGGATTACTTAAAATGCGCAAGAACTTGGGGCTGTTTGCCAACATAAGACCAATTACTACTTACGACCAATTGGCGGATATTTCGCCACTTAAAAATGAGATAATTAAAGGAGTTGATTTTGTGGTTTTTAGAGAGTTAACAAGTGGCATTTATTTTGGCAAAAGAGGAAGATCAGAAGATGGGCTAACTGCTTTTGATACATGTACCTATGAAGCGTATGAAATAGAAAGAGTTGCAAAATTAGCCTTCGAAGCGGCTCAAACTCGTAACAAACGATTAACCTTAGTTGATAAAGCAAATGTGTTAGACACCTCGCGCTTATGGCGAGAAAAGGTAACTGCAATGGCTGCGAATTACCCAGATGTAACACTAGATTTTATGTTTGTGGATAACGCAGCTATGAAAATAATCCAAGACCCCAAACACTTTGATGTGATAGTAACCGAAAATATGTTTGGCGATATTATTACGGACGAAGCCTCTGTTTTATCAGGCTCCTTAGGCATGCTACCTTCGGCATCTGTAGGAACGGGGGTGAGTTTATTTGAGCCCATTCACGGGTCATACCCCGAGGTTGCAGGTCAAGGAAAAGCAAATCCATTGGCTGCAATTTTATCAGCAGCCATGCTATTGAACTACAGTTTTGGGTTGTTAGAAGAAAGTAAAATAATTGAAGATGCTGTGGAATCTGCTATTTCAGCTGGGGTTTGTACCGAAGATTTAAAACCTTCGACAGTACATTCAACATCAGAAGTAGGAGAGTTTATAGTTAATAAAATAAGGAAGGCGGTAGTGGCCTAGAGAATTTATTGTTCTCAAAACATAAAAAATGGAATGGTAGTAATTACAAATAAATTCTATACATTTGGTGCTTCGAGTAAAAGAACCAATGAAAAGAATAGAAAATATTTCACTAATTATTATTAATGTCATTCCAATGATTTTGAGGTGAGGTAGTGTCTTATAAAATATAGTAAGCGCCATTCTCACTTCGAGAATGGCGCTTTTTTTATGTTAAAAATTAAGTATGATTAACCAAGTAGAACTAGGAGTGATTGAAAGTATTATTATCAGTAAATAAGCGGAAGGTTATTGAATTAAAAAGCAATGAAGCCCTTCCTAATACGAAGGTTTTTTT
>CAZGDC010000004.1:0-44640 GCA_964524405.1 uncultured Roseivirgaceae bacterium | reverse complement strand
GTAAACGGATGGTTGTAGAAAACCCAGAGATATTAGATGATTATTACAAAAATGGCAAAGATGTAATTATCGTAGTTGGTCATTATAATAGTTGGGAGTTTTTACTTATTTCATTTAACCTTATGGTTAAACATAGAGGGGCTGTTATTTATACTTCATTAACCGATCCATTTTTAGACAAAATTTTTAAGGAGTTTAGAGCAAAGTTTGGGATGAAGTTACTGACTAAAGGAGAAGTAAAGTTTGCTTTTGAAAATGGGCTAGATAAACCAATGGCAATCCTATTTGGTTCTGACCAATCACCCTCGTTGGTTGGCCGTGCTTATTGGACAGCGTTTTTAAACCAAGATACCCCAGTAGCCATTGGCGTAGAAAAGTATGCCATTAAATACAACTTGCCTGTGTTTTTTGGAGGATTAAGCAGGGGTAAAAGAGGCCATTATTCAATTAAATTAGAGTTGCTAACAAACACTCCTTTAAAAACTAACGCAGGAGAAATTTCGGATATGCACGTGCAAGCCTTAGAAAACCTAATAAAGCAAACGCCTCAATACTGGCTTTGGTCGCATAAACGATGGAAAGGAACACGAGATAATTAGTAGATTTTGCAGAAGAAGAAACTGCTGCTTGTAGTTAGAAACATAAAATATCACCTGTCTGCGTGCAACGCACAGGCAAATCCAATACAAATTTATTCGCATTAATAAATATATACGCTTTTCGCATCTTATTTATCGGCTTTTATAATAATGTATTGCAAATCCAACGGGTTTAATTGCCCCAGTAATTGTTCTATAAAAGCAGGATTATCAATAGAAAGAATATTTTCTCTACGCTCGTGTGGCACGCCACTAGGATATAAACTGGAGTAAATTTCCTCCAATATTCTAAGTTCATCTGCTCGATTCCTCTTTTCAGCCTTCCTCATTTTTTGCTCTACCTTACTAATTAACTTTGCGCCCTTTACCTGTTCACTTTCTACTAATTCGCCTAATGTAGGATCTACAGCCGATGCTTTTTCTTTAAGGCTTGCAAAGAGAACTCGTAATTGCTCCTTTGCATCTTCCATATTAAGTTTTCCTTTAGACTGTGTTTTTATGTATTTATTTATCAATAAATCTTTGCGAAGAAAGAGGTCTATAACATGAACCTTTAATTTTTTAATTTTAGCAGAAGTTACATTGTTGATAAACATTACAAACGAGCGAGGCATTAAAATTGGGAAAGGCACTTTAAAATGATCAAATATAGATTTAAGTTGAAACCAATAAGCCAGCTCAGATGGACCACCTACATAGGCAATATTAGGTAAAATGGTTTCTTGATATAAGGGTCTTAAAATTACATTTGGGCTAAAACGTTCTGGGTTTGATTCCAATAATGTTGTAATTTCTGCTTTTGAAAAATGCAGCTCAGTATCCACTACAGTGTATAAATCATCTTTTTTTACAATACGAGCCCTAACACCCTCAACCATATAAAAAAGATTGATTTCACGAGGTTGTAGCTGCTGTTTATACCCCGCATTATCAAGTTTTTTACTTTGCTCATCTACTAAAGAATGAGAAATTTCTTTAAATAATTCTTCTTTAATAACAGGCAAAAATTCCTTTTTAAATCGAGTATCGTCAGCATCGAGGCAAATCAACCCTTGGACACCAAACATGGCATTTACATAATCTCGTACTAGGCCTGCTAGGTTTTTATTCCTTTTTAACGCTTGTTTAAAAATTTCTGTTCTTCCAGGAAGTGTTTCTAGAAGCTCCTCAAGTCCTTTGGTATTAAACCTGCCAGTTGCACCTCTTTGATCGGTTTGCCATTCATACTTTTTATTATTAAGGTATAAATGATTAATTTCTTCGTAATCATGATCTTCAGACCCCATCCAGTAAACAGGCACAAAATTATACGTAGGATAAGCCTTTTTAAGCTCCTTAGCAAGGTTAATTGTAGCTACTAATTTGTAAATATAAAAAAGAGGACCCGTAAAAATATTTAATTGATGCCCTGTTGTAACTGTAAATGTTTTGGCATTAGTAAGTGCTTCAATATTACTAATTACTTTTGTTGGGGCATCTATATTGGCATACTGCTCTTTTAATACTTCCACTAATGTGGATCTAAACTCTGGGCTTAGCGATTTATCTTCAATGGCTTTTTTATAGCCTTGAAGTGAAGGAGGGTGTGTATAAAATGATTCTAACGGAGGATTTCCTTCCACATAATCAACGATAAGTTTCGAAAACAATCCAGTTTCTCTAAAATTTAATTTTATACAATCCATATAAATTAGCAATTAGTAATGGTCAATGAATAATTTTTACTGAAATTTTAATTAACAGGTTCTCCTAATAAGTCAAACTCGGTAGCAGCTGTAATTTTAATTTGCGCAAAATCTCCAACCCTTAAAAAGTTTTCTTTCGCATCTATTAACACTTCGTTATCCACTTCAGGCGAATCAAATTCCGTTCTTCCTATAAACTGTCCTCCTTCCACTCGATCAATTAAAACCTTAAAAACTTTCCCTATTTTTTGCTGATTTAGTTCCAATGAAATTTGTTCTTGCACTTCCATAATAGCATTCAATCGCTCTTGTTTTATTTCTTCTGGCACATCATCCTCAAAATTATACGCATGGGTATCTTCTTCGTGCGAATAGGCAAAAACACCAAGCCGTTCAAACTTAGACTCTTCTACAAATTGTAGCATTTCGTTAAAATCTTCTTCTGTTTCGCCTGGGTAGCCAACAATTAAGGTAGTTCGTATGCCAATATTAGGCACTTTTTTGCGAATATCTTTGATTAATGCTTCGGTCTTTTCCCTAGTAATTCCCCTGCGCATGGCTTTTAAAATAGCCGTAGAGCCGTGTTGCAATGGTATATCTAAATAATTGCAGATTTTGTCATTTTCAGCCATTAGCTCCAATACATCTTGCGGAAATCCAGCAGGAAATGCATAGTGAAGTCGAATCCACTCAATGCCATCCACATTAGAAAGCGCACGCATTAAATCTGCCAGTTTTCTCTTTTTATAAATATCTAGCCCATAATAGGTAGAATCTTGTGCAATTAACAACAATTCTTTTACGCCATTTTTAGCTAAATGTTCTGCTTGAACCACTAAATCTTCTATTTTAATAGAAACATGTTTGCCACGCATTAACGGAATAGCGCAAAAAGAACAAGGGCGATCGCACCCTTCCGATATTTTTAAATGTGCATAATGAGGAGCCGAAATATTTATCCGCTCACCTAAAAGTTCATGTTTATAATCGGCATTAAAACGTTTAAGTAAGCTAGGCAATTCCATGGTGCCAAAAAAGGCATCTACCGCAGGTATTTCTTCTTCTAAATCATCTTTATACCGTTGCGATAAGCAGCCTGTAACATATAGTTTATCAATTAAGCCATCTTCTTTTGCATCGGCATATCGCAAAATAGTATCAATGGATTCTTGCTTGGCATCGCCAATAAAACCACAAGTATTAACCACTACAATATTTGCATCGTCCATTTTTGATTCATGCGTAGCTTCAATTTGATTTCCTTTTAATTGTGTTAATAACACTTCAGAATCCACCAAATTTTTAGAACAGCCTAAGGTTACTACATTTACTTTATCTTTTTTTTTCGCTTTTGTTTTCAAAATTTTATTAGTATGAAATTATAACTTGCAAAAATATCATTTCTAAAGCAGCATTCAATATAATTTTAAGTATATGAGTTATTGGTTTAATATTTGAGTTAACGCTTATATAGCTTTAATTTTGCACACTTAAATTATGAGGAATAAAATTTTGTCAATATTATTTGTCTTTTCTGCTCTTTTTACGAGTTGCAACGATCGACCTACCTGTATTCCTGAACAAACAAATTTATTAAAAATAGCCTTCGTTAACATTATTGGAGGCCCTAAAGAAATCACCTTTGTTTCCATTACTGTTGATAATAGCAACGCAAATTTTCCTTCTATCACTGATACTACCCATACTAACTTTATTATTCCGTTAAATCCAATCGACTCTTCCATAATTATTAGATTTAAGCAAGATACCATAGATAATTACATGGCCTTTAGTTATTCAGCTACACCTATTGTGCTTAACCCAGCCTGTGCAATCGAAACCAAATTTGATTTTTTAAAAATGGATTCTACAGATTTTGAAAATTCCCTATTAATAGAGCCTGCTATAAGCTTACAAACAATTAAAAATATTGAAATTACCCATTAAGTATATAGCCCTCTTACTGCTTATTTCTTGGCATGCGCAAGCGCAAGAACAAGCCCAAGAGCAGGAGCAGGAAACAAAGTATGCTATTAAGCTAGATTCCACCACTCATAATAAATGGACTCCAACGGGTATTAGAGTTGGCTTTGATATTGCAGGACCCATTTACAATTTTTTGGAGCCTTCCATATCAAATTATGAAGGCACAGCCGATATTGATTTCGGCAAATTTTTTGGTGTGATTGAAGTAGGCAGAGGGGCTTATAAATCGCAAGGTGCTCCTACCACCCTTTATACAAGCTCAGGTTTTTTTTATAGAATAGGAGCCGATGTAAATATGACTCCAAGAGATACTAAATTAAACGTTTTATACTTTGGGTTGCGGTATGCTACTTCCTCCTTTAATGAAACCTTATATGGCGAACAACCTAGCGAAGGGTGGGGTATCGAATTTATTAATAAAGAACAAGATAAATCAAGTACCAATTGGGTTGAAATGAATATTGGCCTTCGTGTTAGAATTTCAAATTCCATTTTTACGGGCTATACACTAAGATTTAAGCTCTTAAAACACAATAGACATAATGAAGGCGAGTTTGAAACTTATTTTATTCCTGGTTATGGCGTAGCTAGCAATACGGTTAATTGGGGCATTAGTTATTATGTTCAATATAGATTTGCATGGAAAAAGAAGCCTATTCGTTGGAAAGAAAATTAATAACTTTGACGAGCTTGTTACGAAATAATCTGTACATCTAAACTCGTTCTTTTATCCTTTTTTAAACCCAAAATCTACTATATGTCCATCCCTAAAATAATATATCAAACCTATTCTTCTCAAAAAGAGATGCCTTTGATGGCTCGGTTTTATCGTTGGAACATGCTACGCAATAACCCTGAATATGACTACCAGTTTTTTAATGATGCCGATATAGAAAAATTTATATCTAAAGAATTTGGGGCTGATATTTTTGAGCAATATATAAAACTAACTATTGGTGCGGCCAAAGCAGATTTTTTTAGATATGCCATACTTTTAAAAAAAGGAGGCATTTATATAGACATCGACAGTCAAGTAGTAGGCAAACTAGATAATTGGATTAAAAAAGATGATAATGCTATTATTTCAGAAGAGCGCAACCCAGGTTTTTATGTACAATGGGCATTAGTTTATGAAAAAGGACACCCGTTTTTACAAAAAGTATTAAATGAGATTGTTTCAAATATAAAAAGCAATCGTTTTCCTAACGATGTGCATAAAATGACGGGCCCAACGGTTTATTCAGGGGCGATTAAAGCGTGTATTAACGAAAATAAATCTATTAATTACCGCATTTTTGGGGTTGATTATGAAGGCAAAATAAAATTCAAATATTGGCTTAGTGGCTTTTCTTTTAGTAAAAAAGAACATTGGAGAACTAGCCAACAAAAAAGAGGTGTATTAAAATAACAGAGATTGGCAAGCCTGCTATTTTAATTTATACCATGCTAACATTAAAATGGTATTACCTGTTTTCTAGTACCTATTCAGCCAAGAGTCATTTCAGCTAAAAAAAGAATCCACAAATTCGTTTTTATTAAACACCTGTAAGTCATCAATGCCTTCGCCTACGCCAATGTATTTTACTGGAATATTAAACGTATCAGAAATACCAATGACCACACCGCCTTTGGCAGTACCATCTAATTTGGTTATGGTTAAAGAGGTTACTTCGGTCGCTTTTGTAAATTCTTGTGCTTGGTTCATTGCGTTTTGGCCTGTGCTTCCATCTAACACCAACATTACTTCGTGGGGAGCTTCTGCTATAAATTTTTGAATAACCCGTTTAATTTTGGTAAGCTCATTCATTAAATTTACTTTGGTGTGCAACCTGCCAGCCGTATCTATAATAACAATATCAGCTTGTTGCTCTACCGCTTGTTTAACGGCATCATAGGCCACCGAAGCGGGGTCTGTATTCATACCGTGCGACACTACTGGCACGCCTACTCGTTCGCCCCAAAGCTGAAGCTGGTCAACTGCGGCAGCCCTAAACGTATCTGCTGCGCCTAGTATTACTTTTTTTCCTTGCTTTTTAAATTGATGGGCTAGCTTACCAATAGTAGTTGTTTTGCCCACTCCATTAACTCCTACAACCAATAATACATAGGGTTTATCAGATTTTGGCAATTCAAAATTTATTAAATCTTCTGAATTATTCTCTGAAAGAAGGGCTGCTATTTCTCCTCGAAGAATTGCGTTTAACTCCTCAGTACCTAAATATTTATCGCGTGCAACTCTCGCTTCAATACGTTCAATAATTTTAATGGTAGTTTCTACGCCTACATCAGACGTAATAAGAACTTCCTCTAGGTTGTCTAGCACGTCTATATCTACGATAGATTTACCCGCTACCGCCTTCCCTAGTTTGTTTAAAAAACTAGTGCTAGATTTTTCGAGTCCTTTGTCTAACGACTCTTTTTTTTCTTTAGAAAAAAAATCACCAAATAAGGCCATAATGTATAATTTTATTGAGCATACAAAAAAAGTCCTCTCAGAGGACTTTAAAAGAGTTATAATATGTATTCCTCGCTTTAATTAGCAAGAAACTCCTTTACCTGATCCGAAGGCAAAATTTCTTCCTTAAAAGTGTAAGCACCCGTTTTAGGCGACTTAACAGCCTTTATAACTTTAGAATAGCCCTTAGCATCCTTTTTCTTTAAACTTGCAACTACTTTCTTAGCCATAATTACTTAATTTCTTTGTGAACAGTTTGTTTTTTTAGAATTGAATTATACTTTTTTAACTCTAAACGCTCTGTCGTGTTTTTTCTGTTTTTAGTAGTAATGTAACGAGAAGTTCCTGGCATACCACTTTCTTTATGCTCTGTGCATTCTAAAATTACTTGTACTCTATTTCCTTTTTTAGCCATTTTGCTATAATTTTAATATTGGTTTAAACTAGTTATACCAATGCGTTACCTTTTTTTCTAGCTTCTTTTAAAACAGCTGTAATCCCTTTTTTATTAATGGTCCTAATAGCTGAGGTAGAAACTTTAAGCGTTATCCACTTATCTTCTTCAGGGATATAAAATTTCTTTTTTTGAAGATTTGGATAAAATTTCCTCTTCGTTTTATTATTGGCATGAGAAACATTGTTTCCTACTTGTGGCCTTTTTCCTGTTATTTCACAAACTCGTGACATACTAATTGCTATTTACGCTTATTCTAATTTCGGAGTGCAAATATCGGAATTTATGTATTAAACACAAACTCTAGCGAATTATTTTCTAAAATTATACGGACAATGTTTACATTTATTTTTACAACAAAACCCTCTTTTTAAATGATAGGCTCTAGTAAACACCATAAGCCCATTTTTTAAAAAATAATAGTCTTCTCCTTCGGTTAACTTTTCTTTAGGTATTAGCACTATTTAAGTAGTTATGTTCATTATTTTTGTTGGGCACAAAAATATACGATAATGATTAAGGAACTAACAAAAAGCGAAGCAGCTATCGAAATGGAGCATGAGTATGGGGCACATAATTATCATCCATTACCAGTGGTTTTATCTAAAGGCAAGGGGGTTTACTTATGGGATACCGAAGGAAATAAATATTTCGACTTTCTATCAGCCTATTCTGCCGTTAACCAAGGACATTGCCATCCTAAAATTGTTGGTGCATTACAACAACAGGCCGAAATCCTTACCCTAACTTCGAGGGCATTTTATAACGATGCACTTGGCGAGTATGAAAAATACATGTGCGAGTACTTTGGTTTTGAAAAAATTCTACCAATGAATACGGGAGCTGAAGCCGTTGAAACCGCTATTAAACTAAGTAGGAAATGGGCGTATGAAAAAAAGGGAATTCCTGAAAACGAAGCAAAAATTATAGTTTGCGAAAATAATTTCCATGGTAGAACCACCACAATTATATCCTTTTCGAATGATGAAGATGCACGAAAAAACTTTGGCCCTTATACTGAAGGGTTTATAAAAATACCCTATAATAACATTGAAGCATTAAAAGAAGCATTAAAAGAAGAAAATATTGCTGCCTTTTTAGTAGAACCTATTCAAGGGGAGGCAGGTGTTTTTGTGCCAAACGAGGGTTTTTTAACACAAGCAGCGGAAGCATGCAAAAGCAAAAATGTGCTTTTTGTGGCCGATGAAGTGCAAACAGGAGTTGCTCGAACAGGGCAACTACTTGCTTGCGACCACGAAAATGTAAAGCCAGATGTGCTTATTTTAGGAAAAGCGATTTCTGGTGGAGTGTACCCGGTATCGGCTGTGTTAGCCAATAACAACATTATGGAGGTAATTAAACCTGGGCAACATGGTTCTACTTTTGGAGGCAACCCATTGGCGGCAAAAGTGGCCATTGCTGCGCTAGAAGTTGTTAAAGAGGAAAACCTTGCGGTGAATGCACAAAAATTAGGTGAAATTTTTAGAGAACGAATGAGCAAATTAATAGCTAGCAATAAACTAGTAACCACGGTAAGAGGAAAAGGCTTGTTAAATGCCATTATTATTAATGACTTACCAGAAAGCTCAACTGCTTGGAACATTTGCGTGCAGTTAAAAGAAAATGGATTGCTAGCCAAACCAACTCACGGCAATATTATCCGTTTTGCACCTCCCTTGGTTATAACAGAAGAACAATTACATAAATGCTGCGATATTATTGAAAAAACAATTGAAGAGTACAACTCGTAGATATATCTATTTGCCGTAAACTACGAGATAAACTAAAAATATAGCCACAAATGCACTAATTTTATTTGTTCATTTGTGGCTATTCCCTTACAAAAAATCAACCTCTTGATTTTCTAAAATAGAATATGCTAGATTTTAAAAAAATTACCTAAACAGTACAATTTGAGATTACAAGTGCAACCTCAGGTTTTTTTAAATACGGTTTTGATAACTGAATAACTTAGGTGTCAATCTATAAAATGCAAAGCCGACTAAAATAAATTCCAAATATCATTACCAAACACAAATACCATTAATGCGAGCAGCAGAACCATGCCTACTTTTTGCGCATTTTCTAAAAATTTATCAGAGGGTTTTCTGCCCGAAATCATTTCGTATAATAAAAACACCACATGCCCACCATCGAGTGCAGGAATGGGGAGTAAATTCATAAAGGCCAATACCATCGAAAGCATGCCTGTTAGGTTCCAGAAGCGATGCCAGTCCCAAGTGCCCCCAAAAATACGAGCAATACCTATGGGCCCAGAAAGGGCTTTACGTGGATCAATATCGCCTGAAAACACTTTGCCTAACCCTTTAATATTGAGCCAAACAGCTGCAAATGCTTGGCCACTGCCAATTCTTGCGGCTTCAAGCAGCCCATGTTGTTCTGTTTTAAGTTGCAAAAGAGGCACCACCTGAAAACCAACAGTAGCTGAGCTATCTAAATCAACGGTAAATGTTAAGTTTTCTTCTCCTCTTAAAATAGCGAGATCTACTGTAGCTCCTGCATGCTTTTTCTTCTCCACCTCAAATTGGTCGAAATAATTAACCTCCACCCCTCCAATACCTGCAATTTTATCGCCTGTTTCCAAGCCCACTTTATCAGCGGCACTCCCTGGGCTGATAAGACCCACCTCAAACGGAAACCTTGGCTCCATAAACAACCCTGCATTCTTTTTATCAGATAAATCTTCAATTAAATTTGAGGGAATATCAATTATAAGTTCATTACCTCCTCTTAGCACGGTATAAAAAGCATTATCGCTTAATAAAGCGTCCGAACCCATTAAATCGCTAAATCTGTCATAATCTTTGCCACTAATATTAATAATTACATCGCCTGATTGTAATCCAATTTTTTGAGCAATTTTATGTGCTACGATGCCATATTTATTTACTTCCTCTTTAGGGAAATATTGCTCGCCATACGCAAAAACCAAGGCAGTAAAAATGAGTACTCCTACCACTACATTTACGAAAATTCCGCCTAGCATTACAATAAGCCGTTGCCATGCAGGCTTTGTTCTAAACTCGTAGTCTTTGGGTTCTTCTTTCATGGCGTCTGTATCCATCGACTCATCAATCATACCCGATATTTTTACAAACCCACCAAGCGGAATTGCCCCAAAAGAGTATTCTGTTTCGCCATATTTAACACCAAATATTTTGGGAGGAAACCCAATCGAAAACTGTTCTACTCGCATGCCAAAAAACTTGGCCGCAAACATATGACCTGCTTCGTGCACGCCCACTAAAATTGATAAGCTCAAAATAATTTGAGCTGCCATTATTAAACCTTCCATTAATTAACTAGTTCTGTTGCTATAATTCTTGTTTCTTTATCTGTGCCTACCAGATTATCGTACTTAGGAGATGCTATAAACGGAATTTTTGCAAGGCAGGTTTCCACCACATCCGACATCTCTAAAAATGTTATTTTATCATGCAAAAATGCCTCTACCGCTACTTCATTTGCAGCATTTAGTACGCAAGGCATATTACCTCCCTTGTCCATTGCTTCATAAGCCAATCCCAAATTTCGAAACGATTCTAAATCAGGTTGCTCAAAGGTAAGCGATGGGTAATTCAAAAAATCGAATCGAGGGAATTTTGATGGCAACCGATTGGGGTAACCTAATGCATATTGAATGGGTAATTTCATATCAGGTAAACCCATTTGAGCCTTCATGGAGCCATCTTTAAACTGTACAATTGAATGTATGATTGATTGAGGATGCACAATCACATCAATTTTATCTCTGTTCAAATTAAATAACCATTTTGCCTCAATTACCTCTAATCCTTTATTCATTAAAGAAGCGGAATCAATGGTGATTTTTGCCCCCATATCCCAATTAGGGTGCTTGAGTGCTTGTGCTTTGGTTACTGTTTTTAAAAAATCAATGTCTTTTCCTCTAAAAGGGCCACCCGAAGCGGTTAAAATTACTTTTTCTATTGGGTTATGAAATTCCCCCACTAGGCATTGAAAAATAGCCGAATGCTCCGAGTCAACAGGATAAATATTTACTCCTTTTTCTTTGGCAAGTTTAGTAACTAACTCGCCAGCCACAACCAGTGTTTCTTTATTGGCCAGAGCAATGGACTTACCGTACTCAATGGCTCGTAAGGTGGGCTGCAACCCTGCGTAGCCCACAAGTGCCGTAAGCACCAAATCAATCGAATCCATTTCAACCACGGCTGCCAAGGCGTTATCGCCTGCATATACTTTTATATCCAACGGGTTTAGAGCTTCAAATACCTTTGCATAATGTGCTTCGTTGCTAATAACTACTACATTGGGTTTAAATTGTATCGCCTGCTTTACGAGCAGCTCCCAATTATTGCCTGCGGTTAATACCTCTACCACAAAATGCGAAGCATTGGCGGTAATTACTTCTAAGGCTTGTGTGCCAATAGAACCTGTTGAGCCTAATAGGGCAATGTGTTTTTTCACTAAAGGTTTCAATAATTTAATCGCTGTGGATGAGTAGTTTATCGGCTAATTTTCGATCATTGGATAAGCGTGGCACTTTATTTTGCCCTCCTAATTTTCCAATAGATTTCATATAATTTCGGAATGCGTCTTTTTTAAGTGGTATAATTTCTAACTCTGATAACACATTGCCTGCTACCAAATCAAAATAATAACGGTTCTTTTTTTGCAGATGCAAATCTAACTGATTTTGGAAGGATGCCAAATCATTGGGTCTTTGTCTAAACTCAATAAACCACTCGTGCCTGGGCAAACCTTTCTCAGGAGCCACATTAGGAGCTACTGTAAACTCTACCAATTCTACTTCAGGAAATTTTTTTACTGTTTCTTGCATGGCGTGTTCTACTTCTTCGCCAATAACATGTTCGCCAAAAGCAGAAATAAAATGTTTTATTCTACCCGTAACCAATAACCTATGAGGAAATACGGATACAAATTTTACGGTATCTCCAATACTATACCCCCACAACCCTGCATTGCTATTAATAATAACGGCATAATTTATGCCTATTTTAACCTCTGCAATAGTAAGCCTCGTTGGGTTATCATTATAATACTCATCGGCAGGAATAAATTCGTAAAATATGCCACTATTAGAAAGCAACAACAATCCTTCTTCCTCTTGGCTATCTTGGTAAGCAATAAAGCCCTCTGAAGCGGGGTAGGTTTCGATAGAAGGAATTTCTTTGCCAATGGATTCGAACATTTTTTTTTGGTAGGGTTTAAAATTAACACCTCCATAAACAAACAAGTTGAAATTAGGAAACACATCCTTAATAGGACGGCCAGTGCGTTCAATAATTCGATCGAAATACATTTGTACCCAAGGAGGAATCCCTGAAATTAAGGTCATGTCTTTGTTAATCGTTTCATCAATTACGCGCTCCAGCTTTTCTTCCCAATCATCTATACAATTGGTTTGGTATGAGGGCATTTGATTGGTTTTTAAATACCCTGGCACATGATGATTAACAATGCCCGATAGCCTGCCCGTATGAACCCCTGCGGTTTTACCTAGTATTGGGCTGCCTGAAAGAAAAATTAATTTGCCATCTAAAAATTTACCATTGCCAGATTCGTGCACATAATTTAGCAAGGCATCGCGTGCACTATTAATATGGTTAGGAATAGAATCGTTGGTAATTGGAATGTATTTTACGCCCGAAGTAGTGCCCGAGGTTTTAGCAAAATACGCTGGCTTACCTGGCCAAAGCACATCTGCCTTGCCTTGTACCATTTGATCCATATAAGGTTTTAATCCTTCATAATCATTAATGGGTACCGCTTGTTTAAACTCCGTATAATTTAATACTTCCTTTAGTTTATGATTATTGCCAAAAATAGTTTTTTGGCCTTTTTGAATAAGGTTCTCCAATATCAATTGCTGATATTTATCTGGGTTTATTGCCCACTTTTTTTGTTGCGCAATAATGTGTTTTGCAAAAGGCTTACTAAGAACTGATCTAAATCCCATAGCACAAATTTAAAACAGATTAGAAACCAATCACGATATAATAGCAATCATTTCTATGGTATTACTTTTGCTAGAGATAAGATTTTACTAGACATACGGCAACTTCTATTAATTTGTATCCGTTACATTGTTTCGGATAACTCAAACTATAAAAAATGAAAAAATACGCAATCCTTGTTTTAATAAGCATCTCTTCTGGGTTTTTAGGGTCATATTTATTCCAACAAACCACTAATTCGTTAAAAAATACCGCTCCATTTACATCGGTTTTAGCCAATTATTCAGTTCCATCAGCTCAAACCGTTGCTAATACAAATCAATTTTCAACATTAATGCCTAGCGAGGCTGATTTTATAGATGCTTCGTACACAAGCACGCAGAGTGTGGTTTATATTAAAAACATATCGGAACGCACCTATCAAATGTCGTTTATGGATATGTTTTTTTATGACGGAGACAGAACCTCCCAAAGGATAAGTAGCGGCTCTGGCGTAATTTTTACTACCAACGGTTACATTGTTTCTAATAACCATGTTATTGCTGATGCAGATAGACTAGAAGTAATTATAGGTAAAGATACATACGAAGCAAAACTTATTGGCACCGATCCATCTACAGATTTAGCTGTTTTAAAAATTGAAGCGAAAAATTTAAAAGCCATACCAATCGGAAGTTCAAGGGATTTACAAGTAGGCGAAGGTGTAATTGCCGTTGGCAACCCGTTTAATTTAACTTCTACCGTAACTAGTGGCATTGTTAGTGCCAAAGCAAGGGCACTAAATATTGTGCGAGATAAATTCCCTATTGAATCGTTTATTCAAACGGATGCTGCTATTAACCCTGGCAATAGTGGAGGTGCTTTGGTAAATCGGAAAGGCGAATTGGTGGGTATTAATACGGCCATATTATCGCATACAGGATCTTATGCAGGCTATGGGTTTGCTGTACCTGTTGATATTGTTAAAAAAGTGGTGGACGATCTTATTAAATATGGTGAGGTACAAAAAGCCATTATGGGAGCCAATGTAACCGATTTAACGCAAAAGGTATCTAATAGACTGGATTTAAACTTATCTAACTACGATGGTGTTTTGGTAACATCCGTAATTAAAGGTTTTGCAGCCGCAGAAGTAGGCATAAAAAACGAAGACATAATTATTGCATTAGATGGTATTGCTGTTAATAGCAAAGCTGAGTTTGATGAGTTAATGAGCTACCGATCTCCTGGAGATAGAATAACTATTAAATGGAAACGAGAGAAAAAAGAATTTGAACAAGGGGTAATACTTACGAATAGAGAAGGGAATACCGAAATTTTAAAACGAGAGTTGTTTACTTCAGAGTATTTGGGTGCTGACTTAGAGTTAGTTTCTAAAGTAGAACAAGATATGTTTACTATTGAAAATGGCGTAAAAATTATCAAACTTTATAAGGGTGGACTGCTGGCAAGGCTAGGGTTAGAAAATGGACTAATTATTACTTACATTAATGATTATAAAATAGATAACCCTCAAACATTGGTAAATGTAATGTCGAGGGTGCGTGGTAAAGTTAGAATTGAAGGGGTAAGCAAATCGGGCACTAAGGGGTATTATACGTTTTATTTGAGGTAAGCTACCAACTAAATACGACCCCAATTCGATTTGGTAGTAATTAGAGCTTGGAATAGAATAGGAATGAATAATGCGGGCGAATACAGCAATTTTGTATTATCTAATAAACACATATTGCTGTTTGCTAAAAATTCAAAGAGGAACGTCATTTCGTAGTGCAACGGAGAAATCTTTGCCACTTATAGTAGCTGGCTACATGGCTTCCTTCGTGACCTTAGGAATAACTTGCAGGAGCGGATTTATACCATATTAACATTGAAATGGTATTAGAGCACTATTCCAATATTTCGAATTCAATCCTTCGATTTTGGGATTTTCCTGCATCGGAATTATTATCAGCAATAAAATCAGCAGCTCCTTTACCAATAAAGGTCAATTTTGTTTTAGAAACTCCATTGGTAATTAAATAATTATAAACTGCTTTAGCACGCTGTGTGGAGAGTTGAAGATTGTATTTTTCACTCCCTACATTATCGGTATAGCCTGCTATCTGAACTTTATATAATGTATTACTTTCAAACAGTACTAAAATTTTAGAAAGTTCCGTTTTTGAAGTATTAGTAAGCTCATAGCTATTAAATTCAAAAAATATATTTTTGAGCACGATTTTAGCACCAATTTCAATGGGTTCTAAGGCTAAGTTTACTTCCACTGGCTCAAGTAATGTTTCTGTAAGATTAAAGTTTTCACTTTTATACAAGTAACCTGCGGCTTCAGCAAATAATCCATAGGTTTTACCTTCAGTTAGCACTATTAAGTATTTTCCATTAATCGAATCCGAATTAACTAACTCTATAGAACTATTCAAATCCAAGTCTATCAATGATATTTTTGCTTGTAAGGGCTTATTAGTTTTACGATTAACCACCTTACCAAAAACATAACTGGTTTTATGTTCAATCTGTAATTCGGGCGGAATGTCAATTTCGTATAAAATACTTGTAAAGCTTCCTCCATCCTTTTCTTCGTGCGAGTAATACCCTTTACCGCCATCTGATGAAATATACATAGATACTTCGTCATTATGGGTATTAATAGGATACCCAAAATTCATTGGATCAGACCAACTTGTTTCTTTTTTATCAGAAAAATAAACATCGTAGCCCCCAAACCCTAATCTACCATCGGTTGCAAAATATAACCGCTGCCCATTAGGATGAATAAAAGGAGAAATATCGTCAAAGGCGGTATTAATATCAGTCCCTATATTTTGTGGCTGGCTCCACTCATTATTATTGGTAAACGTAGAAATATAAATATCTCTTTTCCCATACCCTCCACGCCTATTGGATACAAAATATAAGGTTCGGCCATCGGCACTTAAACTGGGTTGAGAATCCCAAGCGGGTGAGTTTATTTTGCCTCCCATATTTTCAGGCACCGACCACTCATTTCCTGTTTTAATACTTACATATAAATCGCAACTACCATAGCCTTTACGACCCATGCAGGAGGTAAAAACCAACATTCTGCCATCGGCAGAAATGGAGCAGGTGCCTTCATTAAAATCAGAATTTATATTACTTGAAATAGACATTGGAACTCCCCAATGCCCTGCAGGGTCTAATTCGCTCTTCATTATTTCTTCATCCTCTTCTCGCTTTACAAAAATTAATGTTTTTTGATCTGCGGTTAGTACTGGAAAATATTGTTGCTTAAATTGATTGACAACGTTAGGCAATGGGCGAGGGTTAAATTGAAAATTTTTTACTTTATAGGTAATGGCAAATTCACTATTCTCTATCATTAATTTGGTTTTATTCCTATACTTTCCTTTGCCCGCAGAAATGGAGTTATAGTTTTTTAAATACAGAAGAGCAGATTCGTATTGCCCTGCTTCAAAATCGTATTGCCCCAAATAATACCAAGCACTTGCAAAACGTGTAACATTAGGATGCCTTGTAATTACCTCTTTATAGCAATTCATTTGCAAACTATCTTGAAACCTAATACGATAGATTGTGGCTAATTTTAGGTAGGCTTCTGCAAAATTTGGATCCTTATCAATGGCTGACTGTAATTTATCAAAGGCTTTATCAAACGACCTTGCCCCCATAAGCGTGCGGGCTTCGGTATAAAATTTTAAGGCTTTTTTATTACTAGAAGTAAACGACTGAGAAATGGAGTTTTCACTTAAAAATAGAACTAGTGTAAGTACTAAAACAGTGCGCATTAACGTATATTCATATACTTATGAGTTTGCAAAGATATTCTCCAAGTAGGAAAACTTTTTACATAATTACGAATACTTTCAATCATTATAGCTGATTTATCCCATTCGGGCTGTAAAAATAAGTGGCAGTTGGCGGTTGTTAAATTGGCTATTTTTGCTGCCCATTTAAAATCAGCTTTATTAAACACAACCACTTTAAGCTCGTGGGCTTTTTTTAATTCAGAATGCAAGGGCGATTTGAATCTTTTCGGTGATATGCATATCCAATCCCAATGACCTGTTATTTTATACGCACCAGAAGTTTCTAAATGGGTTTTAATTCCAACTTTTTTTAATGCATTTGTTAAATGTTCTAAATTATAAATAGTAGGCTCTCCTCCTGTAATAATTACTATTTCGGCTCCAAAACTAAGGGCTTCATCTACAAGTTCGGGTACGGTTCGGGTTTGGGAACTATTGGCATCCCACGATTCTTTTACATCGCACCAAAAGCAACCAATATCACAGCCTGCCAACCGGATAAAAAAAGCAGATTTTCCAGTATGATACCCCTCTCCTTGTATGGAGTAAAAAGATTCCATCACTTTATAAGTTTCCATCAACTACCCGTTACAAAGTTCATTCTTTTTTTATAGGCAATCATGGTGTTCATAATTAAGGAGGCAATGGTCATTGGGCCTACACCTCCGGGCACAGGAGTAATATAGGAAGCCTTGGGGGCTACCGTTTCAAAATCAACATCTCCTTTTAAGGCAAACCCATTTTTTTTAGAACTATCAGCAACACGGGTAGTGCCTACATCAACAATTACTACACCCTCTTTTACCATATCTCCAGTAATTAGGCCTGGTTTGCCTACTGCTACAATTAAAATGTCTGCCCTTTTGGTATGCTCTTCTAGGTTTTTAGTATGTATGTGGCATAAAGTAACGGTTGCGTCTTCTGGCCCTGCCAATAGAATGCTCATAGGCATGCCTACAATATGGCTTTTGCCAACTACGACACAATGCTTCCCTTTAATTTCAATTTTATACCTATTTAACAACTCTATTATGCCCATAGGAGTTGCGGGTAATAAACTATGGCCCTCTTGATCCATTTTGCCAAAGTTGGCAGGGGTAAACCCATCTACATCTTTTCTATTATCAATTTTATCTATAATTTTTTCAACCGAAATATGGGCTGGCAACGGCAGTTGCACTATATATCCATCCACTTCATTGTCTTCATTAAGGCGATTAACTTCTGATAAAATTTTGTCTTCGCTTACCGTATTAGGGTAGCGAATAAGAGACGATTTGAATCCTACCTCTTCACAGGCTTTCATTTTGGCAGTAACATAGGTTTTGCTTGCCCCATCTTCGCCTACTAAAACAGCTACTAAATGTGGTGGTCTATGCCCATTATAATCACAGGTTTGAACTTCCGCCTTAATCTCCTGTTCAATATCTTTCGATACTTTTTTACCGTCTAATATAATTGCCATACTTTTTATTTTAGTGGCATTAGGCTTAAAATAATAGACTCAAAATTTTCGATTTTCTATTCTAATATCTTATGTCTAATATCTTACGTCTAATAATCTTGTGTCTTAATTAATCAATTTGCAACACCGCCATAAATGCTTCTTGCGGAATTTCGACATTACCCACTTGCCTCATTCTTTTTTTGCCTTTCTTTTGTTTTTCGAGCAATTTTCTTTTTCGAGATATATCGCCTCCATAACATTTTGCTATTACATTTTTGCGCAACGCTTTTACTGTCTCTCTAGCTATAATTTTTTGCCCGATAGAGGCCTGGATAGCTATTTCAAACATTTGGCGTGGCACTAATTCTTTTAATTTTTCGCACAATCGCTTGCCCCAGTCATACGCTTTATCTCTATGCACTACTGCTGAAAGCGCATCTACAGGATCTCCATTTAGCATTATATCGAGCTTAACCATATTAGAGCGCCTAAATCCAATAAGCTCATAATCTAACGAAGCATATCCTCTTGAAATAGTTTTTAATTTATCAAAAAAGTCAAATACAATTTCTCCTAAAGGCAATTCAAAAGATAGTTCTACTCGATCTGAAGTTAGATATATTTGGTTCTTAATTTCGCCTCGCTTATTCATACAGAGTGAAATAACAGGCCCCACAAATTCTGCTTTTGTAATTATTTGAGCGGATATAAACGGTTCTTCCATATAATCAATGGAGCTAGGATCGGGCATTTCTGCAGGCGAGTTAATATTTACTTTTTTGCCATCGCCAAATACGGCATGAAACTGAACCGAAGGAACAGTAGTTATTACCGTCATGTCAAATTCTCGCTCTAGCCTTTCTTGCACAATTTCCATGTGAAGCATGCCCAAAAAACCACACCTAAAGCCAAACCCTAATGCTACTGAAGTTTCTGGCTCCCACACCAGCGAAGCATCATTGAGTTGGAGTTTTTCCATGGAGTTTCGTAGCTCCTCATAATCGGTAGTTTCTACAGGGTAAATACCTGCAAATACCATTGGTTTTACTTCTTCAAACCCTTTAATGCTATCTGTGCAAGGCGCATGAACATGCGTAATTGTATCTCCTACTTTAACTTCTTTAGCTACTTTTATGCCAGAAATAAGATAGCCCACATTGCCCGCAGAAATTTCTTTCTTTTCTTCTTGATCTAATTTAAGAATGCCTATTTCATCTGCATTATACTCTTTACCTGTATTAACAAACTTAACTTTATCCCCTTTTCTTATTTTGCCTTGCATGACTCTAAAATAGACCTCTATCCCTCTAAATGAGTTATAAACAGAGTCGAAAATAAGTGCTTGCAGGGGTGCATTTTCATCTCCAACAGGGGCTGAAATGCGCTCCACAACGGCTTCTAGTATATCGGTTATACCAAGTCCTTCTTTCCCGCTCGCATGAATCACGTCTTCTCTACTACAACCCAATAAATCAACCACTTGGTCGGTAACCTCTTCTGGATTTGCTCCGGGTAAATCAATTTTATTAAGCACAGGAATAATTTCTAAATCATGCTCTAGTGCTAGGTATAAATTAGAAATGGTTTGCGCTTCAATTCCTTGGGCAGCATCTACAATTAGCAAAGCGCCTTCGCAAGCCGAGATAGACCTAGATACTTCATACGAAAAATCGACATGCCCAGGTGTGTCTATCAGGTTTAGAATATAATTTTCACCTTTATACACGTAATTCATTTGAATGGCATGGCTCTTAATGGTAATCCCCCGCTCTCTCTCCAAGTCCATAGTATCGAGCAACTGCGATTGCATATCTCTATCAGAAACAGTTTGGGTGGCTTCTAATAAGCGATCTGCCAAAGTGCTCTTTCCATGATCGATATGAGCAATGATGCAAAAATTTCTAATCTTATCCATATATGAGTTTAGCGAAACAAAGTGCAAAAATAAAGATTAAAATCTGATTTTATGCTAGTAAATTCAATTCTGGACTTAGAAATGATTTGCGTTTTTAAGTGCTTCGAATACCTTTGCAGCTTAATATGACAAAAGCCGAGCAAAAAAAAAGAGATAATATAGCTGAGTACCTAGTTTATATGTACCAAACCGAAGATTTGCTTCGTACGTACAAGTTTGATCTCAACCAAATTACAAAATACATTATTTCATCTTTGCCTTTACCAGATGTAGATAAAAAAGAATTAATCTTATGGTATGCTTCAATAATTGAAGCGATGCAGGAACAAAAAATTGAAGAAAAAGGACATTTAGAAGAAATAAATAGATTATTTATTTGCCTACACAAGGTTCATACTGAATTAAAACAAGGGGATAAAAACTATGTATCTATTACAAAAAGAGCAGAGCCTTTTATTAAAAATCAAATTAAACAATCGAATAATACATTAAGTAACCCCATTCAAATTGCTACAAATGCTGTTTATGGATTTTTACTCTTAAAAACAAATAGGAAAGAAATGACTGTTGAGCAGCAAAAAATGCTGGATATATTTGGTGATATGCTTTCTTATTTAAGTTATAAATACAAAAACAAATCAGTCGTTTAAAAATGTTATCTCTTGATTTTGGAAGCACTTTACAGCAGTTTCTGTTTCTATCAACAGCCTGCCTAATGGATCAATTCCAATAATTTTACCAGCAAATTCTTCTTCTGCCGCTTTATATTTTTTCCATTCATTGCGTTGGTATAAAATCTTTAAATATTCCTGCTCTAAAATTGTTGAGTTTCCATTTTTTAGAAAAGAATAATGCTCATATATAGAAGCAAGCACTTCATTTAAAACAGTATTGAGCACTAAAGGCCTACCTAATAAATTACTTAACGAAACAGCATTCGGTGTTTCAAATTTTATCTGATTAACGTTTAGCCCAACGCCAATGATGGAATACTCAATCTGTTGCCCCTTTACATTATTCTGAATAAGCACCCCTCCAATTTTTTTATTATCAACATAAATATCATTGGGCCATTTTACTTTTACAGTTTTGGATACAAATGTTTGCACCGCATTGGCAATACCAAGACTTATGACCTGTGTAAGTTTAAACTGCTCTTGAATAGGTAAAAATATTGGTTTCAAAACCAATGAAAAAGTTAAATTTTTATAAGGGGCCGACTCCCAAGAGTTTCCTCTTTGTCCTTTTCCATTTGTTTGATCATCGGTTATTATAATAGTTCCTTCATCGCCCGATAATTGGCTCGCTTTTTCATTGGTAGAATGACAGCTTGGCAGATAATGAATAATTTTAGAGGCAAAGCCTACCTTGGCAAGGATTTTATACACTCTTTTTTGTATTTTTGTAAAAAAGTTAAGTTAAGCCAAAATTACTACATGAGTAAAAAAGAAATGTTATTACCCTCTGATAAATTAAGTCAAGTAATTGCTAGAGGGATGCAGGAGAAAAAAGCAGTTGAAATTCGTGTATTAGATTTAAGAAAAACCAACAACTCGATAGCCGATTTTTTTATTGTATGTACTGGAAATTCAGATACACATATACAAGGAATAGCGGAATCCATTGAGAAAGAAGTGTTTAAAATTGACAGACAAAACCCTTGGCATAAAGAAGGACATAACAATAAATCTTGGGTACTACTCGACTACGTAGATGTTGTTGCTCATATATTTTCAAAAGAAGATCGTAATTTTTATAGAATTGAAGACCTTTGGGCAGACGCAGAAATACAAGCAATAGAAAATGTTGCACCTATAGTTTAAATAATAAAAATAAAACACGCATACATGGCGAATAATAATAAAGGAGGAGCTAAATCTAAATTACCTCAACCAAAACAGAATTATCAATTATGGGTAATTATAACATTGGTTTTAGTAATTTCATCTATTTTTTGGATGAATAATAGCAATTCACTCATCGAAATTTCTGAACGCAAGTTTTCTCAAATGGCATTAAGCCATGATGTAGAAAAATTAACGTTTATCCGTGGTCAAAACACCGTAGAAGTGCAACTTAAAAAAGAAGCACTGCTAAATGCAAAATATAAATCTGAGCTTGATAATAGGGTAACTTTAGGAGCTTCAGAAGAAGGGCCTCAATATAAATTTAAAGTGCTTTCGGCAGATAAGTGGGATGATATTGTTAAAGAACTAAATAAAAAACTAGACGATGATAACAAGATTGACTATGGCATAGAAGAACGAAGCGACCCTACTGCCATGATTGTTAATTGGGGATTTTTATTCTTGATTTTATTTGGATTTTGGTTTATGATGCGTAGAATGACGGGGCAAGGAGGCCCTGGAGGGCAAATATTTAATATTGGTAAATCGAAAGCAGCACTTTTTGATGCTGATAATAAAGTAAAAATTTCTTTTGATGATGTTGCTGGTTTAGAAGAAGCTAAAGAAGAAGTTAAAGAAATTGTTGACTTCTTAAAAAACCCAGGAAAATTTACCATATTAGGAGGAAAAATACCAAAAGGCGCGTTGCTTGTAGGCCCTCCTGGCACAGGTAAAACATTATTGGCAAAAGCTGTAGCAGGCGAAGCTGCTGTTCCATTTTTCACCCTTTCTGGATCTGATTTTGTGGAAATGTTTGTGGGTGTGGGAGCCGCAAGGGTAAGAGATTTATTTAAACAGGCCAAAGAAAAAGCACCTTGTATTGTGTTTATAGATGAAATTGATGCCATCGGTCGCTCACGTAGCAAAGGGCAAATGCCAGGAGGTAATGATGAACGAGAAAATACATTAAATTCATTATTAGTTGAAATGGATGGTTTTGCAACCGATTCAGGAGTGATTATCTTAGCCGCAACCAACCGGCCAGATGTATTGGACAATGCCTTACTTCGACCTGGAAGATTTGACAGGCAAATAGCCATCGACAAGCCAGATATAGTGGGCAGAAATCAAATTTTTAAAGTGCATTTAAAGCCTTTAAAATTAAGCGATGAAATTGATTCTAAAAAATTAGCAGCTCAAACGCCAGGCTTTGCAGGAGCTGAAATTGCCAATGTGTGTAACGAGGCCGCCCTTATTGCTGCTCGTAAAGATAAGAAAGCAATTGAGATGATTGATTTTCAAGATGCCGTAGATCGTGTAATTGGAGGTTTAGAGAAAAAGAATAAAATAATTTCGCCCGAAGAAAAGAAAATTGTTGCCTATCACGAAGCAGGACATGCGGTAGCAGGTTGGTTTTTAGAGCATGCAGACCCTTTGGTAAAAGTAAGCATTGTGCCTAGAGGTTTAGCCGCATTGGGTTATGCCCAGTACTTGCCTAAAGAACAATTTATTTACCAAACCGATCAATTAATTGATGAAATGTGCATGTCTTTAGGAGGCAGGGCAGCCGAAGAAATTATTTTTGGAAAAATATCTACAGGGGCACTAAGTGATTTGGAAAGAGTGACACAAGTAGCTTATAGCATCGTTAGTATTTATGGGATGAATGATAAAATTGGCAATGTCTCTTTTCATAATTCGAAACAACAAGAGTATAATTTTAACAAGCCCTATTCCGAAGCAACGGCACAAATAATTGACGAAGAAGTCAAAAAAATTATTTCAGATGCTTATACACGAACATTAGAACTGCTTAAAAATAAAAAGGACGCACTAGAAGTTTTAGCCAAAGAGCTTTTAGAAAAAGAAATTTTATATCAAGTTGATTTAGAAAGATTAATTGGAAAGCGCCCTTTTAAACAGCAAACAACGTATGAGGCTTTTATTGAAGACGAAGGGAAAAGAGAAAAAATAGCAGAAGAAAAAGAAAAAGTAGAGAAAGAGAAAGAGAAAGAGAAAGAGAAAGAGAAAATCGAAGAAAAAGAAAAGAGCGAAAAACCTCTAGCTGTAAATTCTAAAAAATCTCCTTCTGTAGAACCAAAATAAAAATCAGCAATAAACTAAGTGCCTGCTCAAAAATATCATTAATAAAAGAGGCTGTTTATTTAAAACAGTCTCTTTTATTAAAAACTCTTTACTAAATTACTGCGTTTTACCAATCTTGTACTAAATTTCGTTTATGACGGAGATTCATATCGACAGCACACCTGACAAAAAACTGTACTTTGCTTCTGATTTTCATTTAGGCACGCCTAGTTATGAAAAAAGCAGTGAGCGTGAACAAAAAATAATCAGATGGCTAAATTCAATACAGCGTGATGCAGCAGCCATATTTTTATTGGGCGATGTTTTTGATTTTTGGTTCGAATACAAAAAAGTAATTCCTAAAGGGTTTGCTAGGTTTCAAGGAAAAATAGCCGAAATTGTAGATGCAGGAATTCCAGTAATTATATTTTCTGGCAACCACGATATGTGGATGGGCGATTATCTTTCAGAAGAACTAGGTGCTATTATTTACCATAACCCTGCTGCCTTATATGTTGGAGAACAAAGGTTATTAATTGGCCACGGTGACGGATTAGGGCCAGGAGATAACAACTATAAGCTACTTAAAAAAGTATTTAAAAGCAATGCTGCCCGTTGGCTATTTTCAAGACTCCATCCAAATTTTTCATTAGGCTTAGGGCAAGCATGGTCTAAAAGTAGCAGAATTAATAGTACTGATTTTGAAGGGGAAGTAGCGAAAGAAAATGAATACCTCTATCAGTATTGTAAAGCAGTGGAAGAAAAAGAGCATTTCGATTATTATATATTTGGTCATCGGCATTTGCAGCTAGATATGAAAATAAATGATTCTAGTAGGTATATTAATTTAGGCGAATGGGTAAACCATTCGAGGTACGCCTCCCTAAAACAAGGAAAATTAGAATTGATAGATTTTGAAACTTAAAATTTTATGCTTGTTTATTGTCATTCCTTCCATTTTGTTTGCTCAAAATAGGGAAAGCAATGACACCCTATTTTTTAAACAACAACTCATAGATTATTCGATGGATGCTTCTGGAGGCATATTTTTGTCTTTTGAAGGTGGCTCTATTACTAAATATTCTCCCACACTCGATTCTTTATTTACCTATTCGCCATCAAAACAAGGCAATACTACCTTATTAGAATCAGGCACAGGACTGGTAATATTTGCTTTTTATGAATTTTTTCAAGAGTATTTAATTACAGATCGTTTTTTAGCTAGGCCTGTTAGAACTAAGCTAGCTAGCTTTTTTATCGATTATATAGATATAGCTACTCAAAGCCAAGACAACAATATTTGGCTGGTGGAAACGTCTAATTTTAGATTATTAAAATATAATGTTACCGTTAATCGAATTGAAACAGAAACTATACTAAACACTATTATAGATACACCTAATAACCATTTTACCTTTATTAAAGAATACCAAAATCAAGTTTTTCTAGTGGACGAGCATTCAGGAATATATGTATTTGATAACCTTGGTAATTTCAGTAGAAAAATTAAAGCCTTTACCAAAAAAGTTAATTTTCAAAAAAACGACATGTACTACCTAGAAAACGACACACTCATTACGATTGGCTTATATAATAATGAAAAACATGTTACTCTTTTTTCAGAAAATAACCTGACAGGGGTTCTGAAAAATAAAAATTACACCTATTTAATTACGACAACTCGCTTATTTATAGATAATTAATGCATTTTAATATAACTATAACAAGGGTAGCTTGTTAAAAACTATATTTGAATTAGTTTTGATTGACTTGGCTTAACCCGCATTACAAAATTAATAAGAATGCCCCCTCTCTATTTTATAAATAATACCATTTTATCGCAGGGCGATAGCCCATTTGGTTTAACTATTTTTCTCAATATCGAGGCAAAATAATTCAATCTAATGCGGCATTTTAATATGGTATAAAACAAGAGAGAAATTTTTTATGAGCGATACTTTTAGGCAAAAAAAGAAACGCCTCGGTCAAGGCGTTTCAAGGTCAAAAACTCAAAATAAATTAGGTTGTCTCCACAACCTAAAATAACAACAACACTAATATACAGAATAGTAATAATAGAATTAACATTTTTCAACAAAACCAGTTGAAAAATGACCGATTTTAACCAATTAAACAATAATCTGTCCGATTTCGTTACACATTCTTATCATACTAAGTTAAATATCGCTTCATTTGTAGCTAATTGCCATTTGCAGTTTTTGGCATGGTTTTAACTAGTATATTATTTTAAACACGTGGAAAAATACCTGGGAAAAATACTAATCATTGATGACGATGAAGATGTGCTATTGGCAGCAAAACTTTTGCTTAAAAAGCATGCACATCAAGTAATTATCGAAAAGAACCCTAAAAAAATACCTTTCTTATTAAATAATGATACCTACGATGTGATATTGCTAGATATGAATTTTAGCAAAGACACCACCAGTGGCAAAGAAGGATTTTACTGGCTAAACGAAATAAAGGAAAGAGACCCTCGAGCTGTTGTAATTTTAATTACTGCCTTTGGCGATGTTGAAATGGCGGTAAAAGCACTAAAAGAAGGGGCAACTGATTTTGTACTTAAACCATGGCAAAATGATAAATTACTAGCTACGCTTAATACCGCAGTAAAATTAAAGCAATCGTACAACGAAGTTGATAAATTACGAAAAGCAAAAAAACAGCTAGAAGAAGATATTAATCAACCCTTTAAAGATATTATTGGCAGCAGCCCCGCCATGCAGTACATCTATAAGTTGGTTGATAAAGTAGCTTCAACAGATGCTAATGTTATAATTTTAGGAGAAAACGGTACAGGAAAAGAGCTTATTGCAAGAGCTATCCATCAAAAATCGTTGCGAGCAGACCATGTGTATGTGGGCGTTGATATGGGAGCTATTACCGAAACTATTTTTGAAAGTGAGCTTTTTGGGCATAAGAAAGGAGCGTTCACAGATGCTCACTCCGATAGAATCGGTCGGTTTGAATCTGCCAATGGCGGCACCTTATTTTTAGATGAAATAGGAAATTTAAGCTTGCCATTACAGTCGAAACTATTAGCAGCACTGCAAAACAGAGAAATAACAAAGCTTGGCGATAACACACCAAAGCCTATTGATATTAGGCTAATATGTGCTACTAATATACCTTTATTAGAAATGGTTGAGAAAAATGAATTTCGACAAGATTTATTATACCGCATTAATACGGTAGAAATAAACCTCCCTCCTTTAAGAAATAGAACCGAAGATATACCTCAATTGACTTCTCATTTTATTAATATGTATGCTAAAAAATATCGAAAAGAGGTAAAAGGGATACAAGAAGGAGCCATTGAAAAATTACAAAAATATGGATGGCCTGGTAATGTAAGAGAATTACAGCATGCCATAGAGCGCGCAATTATTATGTCGGAAGAAGAAGAACTTACTACCATGGATTTCTTCTTTTTAAGTGGGGGTATTTCAAGCGCAAAAACTACGGATAGTTTTAATTTAGAAGAAGTAGAACACTCTGTAATAAAAAAAGTATTAGAAAAAAATAATGGCAATATTTCCAAAGCAGCCAAAGAACTGGGCCTCACACGTGCTTCGCTTTATCGAAGACTTGAGAAGTACGGCATTTAGTGCCTACGACAAAATAATACTTATAAGACTTGGTGGTATATTATTTACCATGTTTTTATTGATAGCCACTTGGTTAAACCAATATTTTACTATTACAATTTCTTTATTTTTAGTGCTTTTGGTTGTGCAAGTAGTTAGCCTAATAAAATATTTGCACGAGCCCAACGAAGAGGTAAAAAATATCCTAGCTTCTATCAATAAGAAAGATTACTCCCCAGAGGATGAGCTAAATTACACCAATACAACGGCAAGCCAATTACATAATTCTATTAATCAATTACTAAAAAGGCACAAAGAAAAATCTTCTTTTAAAAGTGAAGAATCTTTATTTTTTAAAAACATTGTGCAGCACGCAGGCATTGGCCTTATTGCTATTAACGAAGAAGGAAAGGTTGAAGTAATGAATAATGCAGCTAAAAAGTTGCTGCAGGTGTATGAAATTAAGTATATAACCGAACTGCAAAGCTTAAGTACAGATCTTGTTGATATGTTTTTTAAACTAAAAACAGGAGGTAGAGACTTAGCCAAACTTAATATTGATGGGGAATTAGTGCAGCTTTCAGTTTATGCCATTGAGTTAGTATTAAAAAAGAAAGCCTTTAAAATGATAACGATTCAGAATATAAATGCTGAATTAGAAGAGATGGAGATGACGGCTTGGCAAGATTTAGTGCGTGTGCTTACCCATGAAATAATGAATTCTGTTACACCCATTTCTTCTTTGGCAGCTACCGTTGAATACAATTTAAAAACGTTACAAACAGGTAAAGATTCTCTGATTTTAGAATCTGAAGATAAAGACGACCTATTGCTCGCTATACACACCATACAACGTAGAAGTGCAGGGCTTATTCATTTTGTAAAAGATTTTAGAAATCTCACACATATTCCTCAGCCAAAATTTGAAAAAGTAAGCGTTAAGCAGTTGTTAGATGAAATTAATGTGCTACTATCAAAAGAAATTACTTCTAATAAAATTGCATTTACACTTACTGTTAATCCCAATACATTAAAAGTTGATGCTGATAAGGCTTTACTTGAACAAGTAATTATAAATCTCATTAAAAATGCGATCCAATCGTTTGATGAAGAAACCAATCGTTTGATTGAAGTAAATGCTATTAAAGATGACAAAAACAGAGTGGTAATTTCTGTTAAGGATAATGGAAGTGGAATTGAGGAAGAAACTCTTGAGCGAATTTTTACGCCTTTTTTTACCACTAAAAAGTCTGGATCTGGAATCGGGCTTAGCCTATCTAGGCAAATTATGCGTAAGCATAAAGGTTCTTTAAGTGTTAATAGCCAAATAGATGAAGGCACAGAATTTATTATGCGATTTTAATGTTAATATGGTATAAATTGGATGCTATAATCTCCTGACCCAACAGAAAGTTCAGTACACTTGTGTTGAATGCTGATTTGAGCATCACTCAACACTTTTATTAACTGATTATTATTCATTAAAACCGTTGTCAAATCATTCACAGGCAAATGAATTTTAGCACTTGTATTTGCAGGAATTACAACTGTTAAATCAGTTTCCCTCCCATTAATTTTCCAACTAACCTTAATCAATCCATAAGGACAATTAAAGCTCACATCTATACTGCCTACTTCTTTTAAAAACTGCGGTTTGATAATTATGTTTTTAAAACCAAATGAGTTCTCTTCTTGCCCAATACCTGCAAGGCCTGTATAAAACCATTCCACAATATGCCCTAACATACAATGGTTGTGCGATGCTGTGCGCGATGCCTGCCACGACTCGGTAAGAGCCGTGGCGCCTTGGGCTATTTGGTATGCATAGCTAGGTTGGCTGGGATTGGTATGCATTTTAAAAATATAGCTTGACAATTCATGTTTTTCTAATGTTTTTAGTAAATATCTATGGCCAATATCTCCCGAAGTAAGCTGATAATTATTCTTTTCAAGGTTGATTTTTAGCGATTGCAAAACCTCTATTTCTTTCTCTTTAGGAACAAGCCCCACATACAACGGCATTGCCAATGCCGTTTGGCTACCTGTTGCATAGCTAGCTTTTTCTGATTGGTAATACTTAGTGTTAAAAGCTAGTTTGATATTTTTTGCGAGCTGTTTAAAAATTAAAGCATCCTCTTCGTAGTTCAAAACTTCTGCCACTTTTTGCATAGTAGATGTGCATTGAAAGAATAAGGCCGTATCTACCAAATCGGTTGGGGTTAGCTGCGATGGGCCAGGAGCATTTTCTCCCAAATCCATCCAGTCGCCAATACCAATATTGAGTAAATAATTTTCAGCACGGCCCTGCAAATAAGCTAGGTATTTCTTCATCCCCTCGTAGTGCGTTTTCAAAACACCTACCTCTCCATAAAACCGATATACATCCCAAGGTAACAGAATATAAGCTCCACCCCATTCTGGCGACTCACGGTATTGTGGAGAAAACTGCGTGTATTCAGGTGCAATGCAAGGCACAAGTCCTTCAGGGGTTTGTGCATCCCTCATATCTTTAATAATTTTCTTAAAAAAGCCATAGCTATCGTATTCAAATTGATACGATGGAGCCATTAAATGTGCTTGTTCTAACCAACCTAGCTTTTCCCGATGAGGGCAATCCATCATAACACTGGCAAAATTGCTACGCATGCCCCATTTTACTAATTTATAAATATCATTAATAGTAGAGTTTGAAGTAGAGAATGACCCTGCTTCAATGGATTTACTTGTAATAAATTTACCATTTAGCTCGCGAACTACAGGCAACCTCTTTGTGTTTAGAGCCCCCAAAGGCACAGCTCCTTTAATTTGCAAGTACCTAAATCCATAAAACGTAAATTTGGGTTGCCATTTTTCTATAGTTTCTCCTTTAGTTTTATAATTATAATAATGTTTACCCCACATATTTTGAGTGGTAATGTCACCATTATCATCAATTAGCTCTGCTGGGGTAATTCTAATTTCTTGGCTGGGCAAACTATTTTCAATTTCTAATGATGGAATTCCCGAAAAATTTTGCCCATAATCATATACCCAGGTATCTGTCTCTATTTCCTTAACTGAAATTGGTTCAAATATGTGATTTACACTTAAAGGAGGCTGAATTTCTGGTTGTAGCTTATCCGTGGCATCTCCAATTATTACTGAATTTTTCCAATGGTTATCATTATAATTGGCCTTATGCCAACCGCTTGCTTCCAAATTTGCATCGTAACCTTCGCCTCCAAATATGCTAGAAAAAATAACTGGGCTTTCTGTAACCTTCCACGTTGTATCAGACACTACTTCTTGCACAGAACCATCCGCATAAGTAATTCTCACCTGTACTATCAGTTTAGGATACCCAAAGCTAGTAAGCAACATAAAATACCGTTCATTTGGCACATTATACATGCCATTACCCAATAAAGCACCTAATACGTTCTCCCCTTGTTGTAACTGGTTGGTTATATCATACGTATTATAAAAAATGGATTTTTCATAATTAGTCCAACCTGCCTTTAAAAAATCGTTACTTACATTTTTACCATTAAGCAAAATCTCATAATGCCCTAGACCTGCTACAAAAATGGAAGCACTGTGAATGGAATTTTTAATACTAAACCTTTTTCTAAACTGAGGCAGTTTATTAGCTGCCATTTTTCGATTAAAATTTTTAGGCAAGAATTTAAAAAATATTCCCGGAACCAAGTTTTCTTTACTTCCTTGTTTTTCTAAACCAATCCATTTGGCATCGCCCCAATCCGCTGGAGTTAGCAACCCCATTTGCCAAAAGGAAATTTCGCTCCAATCGCTAGGTTCATCATCTTGATTCCACACCCTTACTTTCCAATAATAATAATGTGCGGAGAATAGGGCTTTGCCAGCATAACTGATTTGGATGCTGGTAGATGAGGCTACTTTTCCTGTGTTCCACATCAGAATATCCCCATTGGATAAATCTTCCATACTCGCAGCTACTTGTATTTGATAGGCAGATTGACTGGTCTCGTTTTGATTAGAGCAGAGCTGCCAGCTTAGTTTTGGAGCTATGTCATCTACCCCAAGCGGGTTAGCGTTACCATTACAAATAAGATGTTGTACGTGCATTGTTTACAGGTAGATATTGGCTATACTTTCAAAGCTTGTAAAGCTAACTAATAAATGATTAGGAGGCTATCTTGAAATAAGTTTCTGCTTTAACCCGCTTTATGCAATAAAAATTCTATTATTATTTTTCAAAATTGAGCAAGAAAATACATCCTATTTTATGAACGAACTAATCCAACTATCAGCCAGTGAAATGGCAAGAGGAATCAAATCTAGCGAATTCACTTCTGAACAACTAGTGTTAAGTGTGAAATGGTGGTTAAGTTGAAGTTATTTATGCTTTTGGCGAAGTAAAAAAACAGGAGCATAGCTTTGCTACGTGAATATTTTTTTAGGAAGTCAAAAGCGGAAAGAACAAAACTTGGGCTGACAGTTTACACTTAACTTAACACTAGTTCAAGCACATCACCAAAAGGATTTGAGTAGCTACTCTCTGCTTTCTCTTTGCTTAATATCTACAAGTATCTCCTCATATTTTTTGCGGGTAATCGGGTAAAAGGACATCGCCACAATAGCAATGACAATCAAAAACGTAGGGATAGGCCCTACTAAAAGCCTAATACCTAATAGAGACTCTTGGGTCTGATCTACTCCTGCCTGATATCCGTACCATGTAAGCACCAACCCTGTGATTAATGCCACACCTGCCTGCCCCATTTTTTGCGCCAGGTACATAAAACTATAAAATACCCCTGCCCTACGCTTGCCTGTCAGTAAGTAGTCATACTCTACAGTGTCGGGCAAAATAGACCAAGGTCCCATCAGCATGCCTGACTGTCCTACACCTTGAAAAGCAAATAGTATATACACCCAGATCATCGGTATTTGGTGACCGAGGAAAAAAAACAGCATAATAGCAACCCCCCACAATACCAAAGCACTGATGTGCCCATTTTTTTTGCCGATTTTTTTAAATACATATGCCCATAATGGCATACATGCGATAGAAACTGCAATCTTGCTTAGATAGGCTATCGACATATTTTCAGGCTGATGATAGATGTATATAAAGTAGTAAATCAATACCCCTGCACTGATCGAAAATGCCGCCATTTGCAATAAAAAAGTGCCAAGTACGATAAGAAATGGTTTGTTATTGAACAACGTGCGGTATGATTTGAATTCATCGAGAGCAGAACTCTTTTTAGGGATAGTAGCTGGCTTTTCTTTGATACTAAACACAACCGCCAATACTCCTATAAACATAATCATTCCCATTATAGCCCCTGTGACAGCCCAGCCTTGGGCATCACTCCCAAAGTAACTACCTAGTTTTTTAACCAATAGGATAAAACCACTTACACCTATTATAATAGATAAATTGGCTGCGATCATTCGGTACATATTTAGTTTTGTACGCTCATCATAGTCTTGGGTGAGTTCTGCGGTGAGTGACCCGTAAGGTATCGCATGTATGGTGTAAGCTAGGTTGATAAGAATATAGGCTCCTCCTACCCACAACGCTTTTCCAATTGAACTATCCATCCAAGTAGGGTTAATAAATAACAAAACCATAAAAATTAAAAGCAAAATACCTCCTGCTGCCATCCACGGTCTTCTTCTGCCCCACTTGCTTTTGGTATGGTCTGATAAGTAGCCTACCAACGGATCACTTACGGCATCTATTATCCTCCCACTCATGATAATTACCCCAGCTACCACTGCCGTAATTCCCACTACATCAGTCATATAGTTCATCACCCAAAACATTATGATAACTGTTGGGAGCGTACTGCCAAAATCGCCCATAGCATAACCCAGCATTACTTTTAGAGGTAGCTTCTCTTCTTTTTGGTTCATTAATACTTATTTATTTCTATGATTATCGATTTGATCGAGTGTGCCGGCAAAAGAGTGCTTACGCACCATATCCATCTTTAAAAAATCGTGGGGGTAGCCCATTTCTATCGCGCTTACCTCATCTAACTGATTAATAACACTATCTGGCAGCACAAAATCTACACATTTTAAACTACTTTGAATATGGGATAGTTTTCGAGCGCCAACTATAGGAATCACAACTTGATCTTTTTGCATCACCCATCGCAGTGCAACTTGCCCTGGCTCTAGGCCAAGCTTATTCGCTATTGCTACTACCGTTTTGGTCGTTTCAATATGCTTTTCACTAAACTTATAACTATCTTTTGGTACTCTTTTGCCTTCCTTTTTTAAATACTTACCCGTAAGTACTCCGCCACCCATAGGCGACCAAGGTGTAACGGCCAAATCAAGTGCCTTAGCCATCGGCAAAAGTTCTCGTTCAGCTGTTCGTTGTAGCAAGTTATATTCTGGTTGTATGCCTGTAAAACAGGTCCAACCTTTCAACTCTGCCATTGTGTTAGCTTGGGCAACTTGCCAAGCCGTTGCATTAGAAATACCGATGTAATGCACTTTGCCCATACGCACTAAATCATCGAGCCCACGCATTACTTCTGCAAATGGCGTTACACCATCTGGGCAATGCACCCAAAGCAAATCAATGTATTCTGTATCTAATCTTTGGAGGCTATCTTCTACCGAACGCATCATATTTTTACGATGATTGCCTGCATAGTTAATTCCTGAATTACTATCTATAAAACTATACTTAGTTGCTAACACATAATCATCTCGATTAGGTTTTACGAGTTCGCCAATTATTCTTTCTGAGTTGCCAAGTCCATAAATATTAGAGGTGTCTATAAAATTGCCACCTTTTTTAGTGTAAGCTTCTACTATCTTTTCAGCTTCCTTTTTATCACAGCCCCACACAGTGTCTTCACCAAATGCCATACTGCCTAAGCAAAGCTCAGACACTCTTAATCCGCTATTACCAAATAATTTATACCTCATTAAATTAGTTTTATACCTGTTTTATTAGAAATATCCATTAAATCTTCTACCACCCTATCTATTATAGGAATTCCATTAGCCGTTCTTTCTGCCATTGCTTCTCGCTCAGGGTCGCCTGGAATCAAAGGCCCATGAGTACCAGGTTGTGGCGCAGTTGCCCTAAAGGTTTCAATCCAATCGTCCATTTCTGCTTTAAATTCGTCAACATCGCGAAAGGCATCTATATCCATAGCACCAAAAAAGTGGCCAATACCCTTGCCTACACTTCTGGCAGGCACCTCTTGGCGCAAGGCAAATGGAGGGGCAAAAGGCCCCCAATTGGCACCACTCAGCACACAGGTCAATATATCTACCATGGCTGCCAAGCAGTAGCCTTTATGTCCTCCAAATTCTCGCTCCGATCCCAAAGGCAGCAATGCGCCTCCATCAATCATTCCTTGCGGGTCTTTGGTGATTTTTCCTTCTTTGTCAATACACCAACCGTGTGGTACTTCTTCTCCTTTTCGTAGCGCAATCTCTATTTTGCCATAGGCAGCAGCACTTGTTGCCAAATCTATCACTACTGGCGGATTTCTTTTGGCAGGAAATGCTATGGCAATTGGGTTAGTGCCAAGCATCCGTTCTGCTCCCCACAGTGGAGCAACTAGCTTGGTGGAGTTGGTCATTGCCCAACTGATTAGGTTGTGCTCCAATGCTTTTTCGGCATAATAGCCAGCGGCTCCATAGTGATTGGTATTATAAACACTGATAAAACCTGTACCGTATTTTGTGGCTTTTTCTAAGGCAATTTGGTGTGCTTTAGGCCCTACAACCAAGCCAAGCCCATTATCCCCATCTACCGTAGCAGCACTTTTCTTTTCGCGGGCAATTTTAATCTTTGGTGTTGGGTTAATTCGTTTGAGTGTAAGCATATCATAATACGAATGTAACCGTGCCACCCCGTGCGAATCTATGCCTCTAATATCAGAATAATGAAGTACCTCCGCTGCAAGTTTTGCATCTGTTTTGGGTACACCAAAATATTGAAACACCTTAGATGAAAAGTCTAAGATTTGCGTTGGTTTAAATAATTGAAAAGTAGGTTCCATTGCTTAAGAAAATATCTAAGTTAGAAAATATTACACCTAACATATCCCTCTAAAATAAGATAATAACTTAAGCCAACTATCCTGTACCATCCTGTTTTACTCTAAACTAAAAAGATTTTCGTCTAATCATTTTAAAAGGATTTTCAACTATCGCTTTTTTATTGGTTAGTATAAGTTCAGCAACTTTTTTACCCATAGCAGCAAAATCGGTAGAAATAACAGAAATACCATCGGCCAGCACCTCTTTAATAGAGGTTTCGTTGTAAGAAATAAGGCCAATGTCTCGTCCTATTTTCCAACCTTTTGCTCTTACTTTTTTTATCGCTTCTACCAGTTCATTTTCTTCTACCAATATAAGTACATCGCCTTTGCAAATATCAATATTGCTTACCGAATTGCTTATTAATTTGTCCATATCCATCTTTCCGGCTGCTTTTTGAAAACCTTTACAAATAGTTTTAGGGTGATAACTGGCCTCAGGAAAAACCAACACAAGTCTTTGGTAGTGAGCTAATTCGTTTTGAGAAGAGGTTAGCACCTTATAAATATCCTGTTCATAATTTTGATATACGGCACTGTAGTTGGCAACAAGCCCTTCAACAAAGGCATCCATTAATAAAAGTTTTCCTTCAGGTATTTTATTGAGAACAATATGGGCATCTGTATTTTCTAACCTAAAATGAGGCATTATTACATAATGGCTATACTTATCTAAACTGTTTAAAATTAAGGTTTCAAACGATCGAAAATCATTATTATAAATATAAAAATCAATGGAAGCTAGGTCTCCTAAAACCGACACAAAACTATCGTAAATGGCTTTTTTATGGGCACTTAATTTATTGAACAACAGAAAAACTTTATGCTTCACTTTTACATCTACCCTATCTACATAAAACCCTTTGCCAGGAACTGCTGTTAAAACACCTTGTTTTTTAAGCTCTTTATACGCTTTTTCTGCAGTATCGCGAGAAAGGTAAAACCACTCGCTTAACTCGTTTATAGAAGGCAGCCTATCCCCTTTTTTAATTTTTCTATGTTCAATTGCATTAATTAATGCACTAATTATTTGGCGATATTTAGGTGTTTTAGAATTACTATCAATGGTAATTATATCAGCAATAGAAATAGGCTTATTCACAGGATGGTACAGGATAGATTTTGGGTTAGCACTAAATAATTTTACAGTTATAAAGGATAAAAATAAAGATTTTAAAACACTATGGACTATCAATATGTAAATTATCTATGGGATGATAAAGCTGCCAACAAGCTTACCAATGAGGTAGATTTATTAATCTACCGATCAAATATACTTGGCGCAGACCTACGAATCACCAATTATGGAGGGGGCAATACCAGTTGTAAGAGTGTGGAGAAAGACCCGTTGACTGGAGTGGATACAGAAGTGATGTGGGTAAAAGGTTCTGGTGGAGATATTGGAACCCTCACAAAAAGTGGTTTGGCTGGCTTATATCAAGAAAAACTATTGGCATTAAAAAATGTATATCGAGGGCTTGAACACGAAGATGAGATGGTGGCTCTTTTTAACCATTGCATCTATGATTTGGACTCCAAAGCACCCTCTATTGATACTGCCCTACACGCTTTTATTCCCAAAAAACATATCGACCACTTACACCCCGATGCCCTTATTGCCATTGCTGCAAGTAAAGATGGTGAGCAGATAACACAAGACTTATTTGAGGGTAAGCTGGCTTGGATTGGTTGGCAACGACCAGGGTTTGATTTAGCGATGAAGATAGATGATTGCTTGCAAGAAAACCCCAACATTACAGGAATTATACTAGGTGGACATGGGCTATTTACTTGGGGCGATACTGCCAAAGAGTGTTATATCAATAGCCTCGATGTTATCGAAAAAGCTTCTGCCTACCTCCACACCCAATATGGCGTTAAAAATTCTGTATTTGGCGGAGAGCGGCTAACCTCTCTATCGAAAGATAAAAGAAAAACACAAGCTACGCAACTAGCTCCATATCTGCGTGGCTATTGCTCCTCTAATCAGCTTATGGTTGGGCATTTTACCGATGATGAACGTGTACTTGAGTTTATCAATAGTAACGATGTAGAAAGATTAGCAGGCTTAGGCACAAGCTGCCCAGATCACTTTTTGCGCACCAAGATTAGCCCTTTGGTTCTGACTATTACGCCCGATGCTAACCTTTCTGATACAAGCTTTTTAAAAGTACTAGACAAAGAATTTGCTGATTATAACGCAATGTATTTGGCCTATTACGAAAAAAACAAACGAGCCAATAGCCCTGCGGTGCGTGACAGCAACCCTGTTATTATTTTATGGCCAGGCGTGGGTATGTTTTCGTTTGCCAAAAACAAACAAACCGCTCGTGTAGCGGCTGAATTTTACACCAATGCGATTAATGTGATGAAAGGAGCAGAAGCACTTTCAGAATATGTGGCTCTACCCCACCAAGAAGCATTTGATATTGAGTATTGGCTGCTCGAAGAAGCCAAATTACAACGTATGCCTGCTGAAAAACTTCTCTCTCGGAAAATAGCTCTAGTCACGGGAAGTGCTGGAGGGATAGGGTTGGCGATTGCCGAAAAACTGGCAACTGAGGGAGCATGTATTATTATTACCGATTTGGATGAAGCACGTTTAGTAGTATCTAAAGAGCAGTTGGTTGCCAAGTTTGGCTCAGACAATGTAGAAGCCGCAGTGCTAGATGTAACAAATCCAAATTCAATTAAACAAGCGTTAAACAAAACCATCCTAAAATTTGGTGGAGTAGATATTTTGGTAAATAGTGCTGGTTTGGCCATTTCGAAATCACTGGCAGATACCACACTTAATGATTGGGATTTATTGCAAGATGTATTGGTAAAAGGGCAAATGTTAACCTCAAAAGCAATAGCAAACGTTATGCAAAAGCAAAAAACAGGAGGAGATATTATCAATATAGCCAGCAAAAACGCCTTAGTTTCAGGGCCAAATAATGTGGGGTATGGCACAGCTAAAGCCGCACAAGTACATATGTCACGCCTAATGGCAGCAGAACTTGGCCCTGATAAAATACGAGTTAACGTGGTAAACCCCGATGCAGTAATTGCGGGAAGCAAAATTTGGGAAGGCAGTTGGGCAGAGGGTAGAGCCAAAGCGTATGGAATTACCGTAAAAGAATTACCTGCTCATTATGCTAAACGAACTCTCTTAAACGAAATTATTTTACCTTCGGATATTGCCAATGCAGTTTTTGCACTTACAGGTGGCTTTTTATCCAAGAGTACAGGTAGTATAATAAATGTAGATGGCGGTGTAGCTGCTGCTTTTGTGCGGTAATTTTTGTAATTTTAATGCGATTATATGCAAATTAACAAAAACCAAATTGATCAACATAACGATGCTAACTACAGCAACCACGAAGCCATTTATACTTTTTTATATGCACAACTGGCAAGTAGAGGCATCGATGTAGATTCCATTATTACTAAACTTAACGATTTTCAAATTGCCATACCCAGTTGGGCCTTAGGCGCAGGCGGCACTCGATTTGGCCGATTTAGCTTTGGGGGCGAGCCAGCTACCTTAGAGCAAAAAATTGAAGATATTGGGCTATTACACAGCATCAACCAATCGAGTGGCGCAGTATCATTACACATTCCGTGGGATATTCCTACAGATATTTCAGCTATTAAAAGCTTGGCAAAAGACCTTAATATTAGCTTTGATGCGGTAAACTCAAACACGTTTCAAGATCAAGTAGGGCAAGCACATTCTTATAAATTTGGTTCTTTATGTCATACACAGGCCGATGTGCGCAAACAAGCCATTGATCACAACCTTGAAGTAATTGAAATAGGGAAAACACTAGACTCTAAAGCATTGACCGTTTGGTTGGCAGATGGCTCTAATTTTCCTGGACAACTGAATTTTGCCAAGGCTTTTCAAAACACTTTACACTCGTTAGAACAGGTATATAAAGAATTACCAACCGATTGGAAAATGCTGATTGAGTATAAACCTTATGAGCCAAATTTTTACTCGATGGTTATCCAAGATTGGGGAAGCTCATTTATGCTTGCCAACAGCTTGGGTGAGAAAGCATACTCGCTTGTGGATTTGGGGCATCACCTCCCCAACACGAATATTGAGCAGATTGTAGCCTTACTATTAATGCAAGGTAAGTTAGGTGGTTTTCACTTTAACGACTCCAAATATGGCGATGATGACTTAACAGTTGGAAGCATAAAACCTTACCAATTATTTTTAATATTTGTTGAATTAGTAAATGCCGAACCTGACCTTGCCAAAAGCAGTTTGGCTTGGATGATAGATGCCAGCCACAATATTAAAGACCCATTGGAAGATTTACTACAGTCTGTAGAAGCCATTAAAATAGCGTATGCCCAAGCACTGCTAGTAGATAAAAAAGCATTGGAAGAAGCCAGAAATAATAATGATACGGTAGAAGCACAAGAAATATTGCAAAACGCTTATCGTACAGATGTACGCCCTCTGGTGGCAGAAAGCAGATTGCAAAAAGGAGGAGCTATTGCCCCTATTTTATTCTACCGAACGCAAAACGTAAGAAAGCAACTCATTAAAGAACGAGGAAGTACCAACCGAGCAACAGGTTTGTAAAATGCCTATCGAAGTAACTGCCATATTTGATATTGGTAAAACAAATAAAAAGCTTTTTCTCTTTAATGACGAAGCCAAGGTGGTATATGAAAAATCAGAAGTATTATCCGAAATAATAGATGAGGATGGGTTTGCTTGTGAAGATATTACTCTCTTGGAAAAGTGGGTAAAAGAAGCACTGCGTCAAACAATTAATGACAAACGCTTTAGCATTACAAAACTAAATTTCTCTGCTTATGGAGCTAGTTTGGTGCACCTAAATAAAGATGGAAAAAGGATTGCCCCACTCTATAATTATTTAAAGCCAATACCCTCTAGTATTTCTGAATACCTCTATCAGCAATATAATGGCAAGGCTATATTTAGTGCAACTACCGCTTCTCCCCCAATGGAAATGCTTAATTCGGGCTTGCAGCTATTATGGTTAAAAAAAGAGAAGCCGATTCTATTTGATCAAATAGATTGCACATTGCATCTACCACAATATTTAAGCTACCTGTTTAGTGGCGAAAAATGCAATGAACTTACCAGTATAGGTTGTCATACTGCTATATGGAATTTTAAGGAAAGTAATTTTCATAATTGGGTTTACGAAGAAGACATTGAACATTTGTTTCCAGACATAAATCCTTATATTAAAACCACTCAAATAGTAGTAAATCAGCACCCTATCACATGTGGTATTGGCTTGCACGATAGCTCTTCAGCTCTTATACCATATTTAAAGAATAATGAAGAGCCATTTATGCTACTATCCACAGGCACTTGGAATATTGCTTTGAATCCGTTTAGCAAAGAGCCGCTTACGATAGACGAACTCAACAATGATTGCTTGTCCTACCTTAGCTACCAAGGTGATCCTGTAAAAGCGTCTCGCTTGTTTTTTGGGAATGAACATGACTATCAGGTAAAAAGATTGAATGCGCACTTTCATAAAGAGACTACCTATTTTAAAACAGTCAAACTTAATTCTTCATTGGCAGCTAATATGTCAACTAAATCTATTCCTGCTACGATGAAAACAGTAGATGGATATTTAGAGAATAACAGCTCAGAATGGAACTTAGATCAGTTCACTAACTTTGAGCAAGCTTATCATGAGCTTATTCTAGCTCTAGTTCAATATCAAGTAAAAGCAATACAATTAGCTAAAGGAAATACAGATATTAAAACATTGTTTGTTGATGGAGGATTTGCAAATAACACGATTTTTATAGCATTGCTTAAACAGCAATTAAAAGACCTACACATTATCCCATCTGATACACCAAACGCTTCAGCATTAGGAGCATTTATGCTAATGAATGGTTAGGTGTTATTTTAATTTGGATGCCTAATATTCTCAATCATTGCTTGCACTTCTTTGGGTGGCTCATCTGGTCTTAGCGTCTCGCTGAGACCAACTATAATTTATTAATCTTAAAATCATTAATCTTGTCAAAAAAAATAGCATGGCAAGAAAGTATGCAATAAGAAACCAAGAAGAATTTTATTTTGTAACCTTTACAGTTATTGATTGGATAGATGTGTTTATTCGGGAAGAGTATCGCAATATTTTTTTAGAATCATTAAGATACTGCCAAAAAGAAAAGGGTTTACTAGTAGGTGCATATTGCATTATGAGTAGCCACGTACATTTAGCACTAGGAACAACAGGAAAAAACAAACTAGAAAGTATTATTAGAGATTTGAAAAGCTATACTTCAAGACAAATTCGTGTATATATCCAAAATAATCCGCAAGAAAGCAGAAAACAATGGATGCTAGAAATGATGAAAAAAGCGGGTGAAGAAAAATCGAATAATAAAGACTTTCAATTTTGGCAGCAACATAATCATCCAATAGAATTGAATACGATAGCAATTACTCAGCAACGATTAAATTATATACATAATAATCCAGTAGAGGCAGGTTTTGTTGAAAATCCTAGTGATTGGATTTGTAGTAGTGCAAGAGATTATGAGGACAAACAAGGATTGATTGAAGTAAGTTTTTTGTATTAATATTGCTATGTAGGTCTCAGCGAGACGCTAAGACCAGTGGGGAACGCTTCAGCATTAGGAGCATTTATGCTAATGAATGGTTAGGTGTTATTTTAATTTGGATGCCTAATATTCTCAATCATTGCTTGCACTTCTTTGGGTGGTTCGGGTGTAAAGTGTGATACTACTCCTGCAACTAAAAAGTTGAGCATCATACCTAATGTGCCTATTCCTTCGGGTGAAATACCAAACCACCAATGCTCAGGTGTGTTATACTCAGGGTAAATAAACTTGAATAAAATAATATAGGCACCCGTAAACAATAACCCAACAATCATTCCCGACACCGCCCCTTGTGTATTTATTCGTTTGCTAAAAATCCCCATCACAATGGCTGGGAAAAGAGATGCTGCCGCCAATCCAAAAGCAAAAGCCACCACTTCTGCCACAAACCCAGGTGGATAAATGCCAAACAAACCAGCAATAATAACTGCACCTCCAGCTGCAATGCGTGCCGCTAACAATTCGCCCTTTTCAGAAATATTGGGATTGATTTGCTTCTTTATCAAGTCGTGCGCTACTGATGTGGATATAACCAATAATAAGCCTGCGGCCGTAGAGAGTGCTGCGGCCAACCCCCCAGCCGCTACCAAAGCAATAACCCAATTGGGTAGTTTGGCTATTTCAGGATTAGCCAGTACCATAATATCTCGATCAATCGTTAGCTCATTTTTTTTAGCATCACCCACATACTGCACTAAGCCATCTTTGTTTTTATCTTCAAAGGCTATCAGTCCTGTTTCTTCCCACTTGCTAAACCAACTAGGCAATTCGGCATAAGGCTGGTTAGATACTGTGTTGATCAAATTGGTGCGAGCGAAGGCTGCAATGGCAGGAGCTGTGGTATATAAAATGGCAATTAGTATGAGGGCATATCCAGCGGATATTCTGGCATCTTTTACTTTAGGAACGGTGAAAAATCGAACGATTACGTGAGGCAATCCAGCAGTACCAACCATTAATGCGGCCGTTATAAAGAAAATATCGGTGATGCTTTTTTTAGATTCTGTATAAGCCGCAAACCCAAGCTCTTGATGGAGGCCATCTAGCTTATCTAATAAATAGGTGCCATCAGACAACGTGCTACCAAAACCTAATTGTGGAATTGGATTGCCCGTCATCATTATAGAAATAAAAATAGCAGGCACCATAAAAGCAAATATGAGTACGCAATATTGCGCCACTTGGGTGTAAGTAATGCCTTTCATACCACCGAGTACAGCATAAAAAAACACGATTACCATACCAATCATTACACCCACATTTATATCAACTTCTAAAAATCGAGAAAACACTACGCCCACGCCTCGCATTTGCCCAGATACATAGGTAAACGACACAAACAAAGCACAAAATACGGCTACCGTACGAGCGGTGTTGGAATAATAACGATCTCCTATAAAATCGGGCACTGTAAATTTGCCAAACTTGCGAAGGTATGGAGCAAGCAAAAGGGCAAGCAGCACATAACCGCCTGTCCAGCCCATAAGGTAAACAGAGCCATCATAGCCCGAAAATGATATAATACCAGCCATAGAAATAAAGCTTGCAGCCGACATCCAATCGGCTGCGGTTGCCATGCCATTGGCTAAGGGTGAAACTCCACCACCTGCAATATAAAACTCTTTGGTGGAGGATGCTCTCGACCAAATAGCGATGCCAATATATAATGCAAATGTTACCCCTACAATAAGGTATGTCCAAGTTTGAATATCCATAGTTTAATCTTCTTCTACCCCGTGTTTTTTATCTAACTTGTTCATATACCTTACATATATAAAAATTAGGATTACGAATATGTAAATCGATCCTTGCTGGGCAAACCAAAAGCCTAATTTAAAGCCGCCCATTCTAATTTCATTAAGCTGTTCGGCAAACAGAATGCCTAACCCAAAAGAAACTGTAAACCATACCACTAACAGTATGGCTAGTATTTTTAAGTTCTTTCTCCAGTATTCTTTCATAATTATTTTAACCTAAGTTTATCATTTAGTTTAATTAGGGTATTTACTACTAAATACGATGGTATCTAATGCATCGTAGGTGTAATTCCATGGATTGCTGCTCCACTAAGGGAAGCAACGATAGCTATACTTATAA
>CAZGDC010000003.1:0-45951 GCA_964524405.1 uncultured Roseivirgaceae bacterium | reverse complement strand
CAGTCATCTAACGTTAGAAATGCTATGTTGCTTTTTTTAAGTTTTGTAATGTGGTTTAAATAATTAACTGTCAATAGTAGTTAATCTATAAGCTTTGTACTTTTGCACCCTTAAAATCTGCCGACATTAAAAAAAACACACAAGATATTACAGGTTATGACGAAGTAGAAGTACTTGGCGCCAGAGAGCATAATCTTAAAAATATTGATGTCAGTTTTCCTCGTAATAAGCTAGTGGTGATAACAGGTATTAGCGGCAGTGGCAAGTCATCCTTAGCATTCGATACCATTTATGCCGAAGGGCAACGCAGGTATATGGAAAGCTTTTCGGCTTATGCCAGGGCTTTTATTGGCAATATGGAACGCCCTGATGTTGACAAAGTAAATGGCCTTAGTCCCGTAATTTCTATTGAGCAAAAAACAACTTCTCGCAACCCAAGATCTACTGTGGGTACGGTTACCGAAGTGTATGATTTTTTACGATTATTGTTTGCTCGGGCAGGCGAAGCCTACTCTTACCATACAGGAAAAAAAATGGTAAAGCAAACTGAAGAGCAAATAGAGCAGCACCTAATGCGTTATTTTGATGGGCAAAAATTGGTGTTATTAGCTCCTGTGGTTAAAGGTAGAAAGGGGCATTATCGAGAACTGTTTGTGCAAATTAGAAAAAGCGGCTACACAAGAGTTCGTGTAGATGGCGAATTACAAGAACTTGTACCTAAAATGCAACTTGATCGATACAAAACCCACGATGTAGAAGTTGTGATTGATCGAATTGTGGCAAATAAAAAAGACCAGCTTAGAATTAGCCGTTCGGTGCAAACAGCGTTAAAAGAAGGGCAAGGATTAATGATGGTGGTTGATGAATCCAATGAAATTCATTACTTTTCTAAACATTTAATGGATCCTGAAACAGGGCTATCCTACGATGAACCTGCGCCCAATTCATTCTCTTTTAATTCTCCTTATGGAGCGTGCCCTACCTGCCACGGGTTGGGTACGGTGGATAAAATTACGAAGGAAACCATTATCCCTAACGAATCATTAAGTATAAGTCGTGGAGGCATAGTTCCACTAGGTGATTACCGAGATATTTGGATTTTTAAGAAAATTGAAGCGATATTAAAACGCTATAAATTTAATATCACAACACCTATTAATAAGCTAAGTGAGGAAGCTATAAATGTGCTTTTGCATGGGGATAGCGAGCCTGTGGCTGTGCCCTCTAAAAAACACCCAGGCACTGATTGGAATACCAAATTTGAGGGTATTATTATTTTTATGCAAAAGCAAAAAGAAGGGGGTTCTGAGAATATTCAAAAGTGGATTAAAGATTTTACCATTATTAAGGAGTGCCAAGATTGTAAGGGAGCAAGGCTTAAAAAAGAATCGCTTCATTTTAAAATAGATAATATTAATATAGCGGAACTCGCTCGATTAGATATTGGTAAATTAAAAGTGTGGTTTACCAATTTGGAGTCTCGATTAAATGATAAGCAAAATAGAATTGCTGCCGAAATTTTAAAAGAAATTCGTAAGAGATTAGGGTTTTTAGAAAATGTAGGGCTTGATTATTTAAGCTTAAACAGACCTTTAAGAACACTTTCGGGGGGCGAAGCACAACGTATTAGGTTAGCAACGCAAATTGGCACTCAGTTAGTAGGTGTAATGTATATTTTAGATGAGCCCAGTATTGGACTGCACCAACGAGATAATGTAAAATTAATTAAAGCACTAAAAGAGTTGCGTGACATTGGCAATACGGTTTTGGTAGTAGAGCACGATAAAGAGATGATGCTTGAATCGGATTATATGATTGATATTGGACCAGGGGCTGGCAGGCATGGAGGGGTTATTGTTGGCGCAGGCACACCCCAAGAGTTTTTGAAAAATGGCACGCTCACTTCCAAGTACCTATCCAATAAAATACGTATTGAAGTGCCCATTAAAAGAAGAGATGGTACAGGTGAGTTTATTATTTTAAAAGGAGCCAATGGCAATAACCTCAAAAACCTTACTGTTAAGTTTCCTTTGGGCAAAATGATTTGCGTAACGGGCGTTTCGGGTTCGGGTAAATCTACGCTTATTCACGATACCTTATATCCACTTCTAAGCACTCATTTTTATCGTTCTAAGCGAGTTGCCATGGAGCATAAATCTGTAAGTGGGCTAGAATATATTGATAAAGTAATAGAAGTAAACCAATCGCCTATTGGGCGCACACCACGCTCGAACCCTGCTACTTACACAGGTGTTTTTACAGATATTCGCACCTTGTTTTCTTCGTTGCCAGAGGCAAAAATCAGAGGATATAAACCAGGTCGATTTTCGTTTAATGTAAAAAGTGGCCGCTGCGAAACCTGCGAAGGTGCTGGCATGCGATTGATAGAAATGGACTTTTTACCTGATGTGCATGTGCATTGCGAAACCTGCAAGGGCAAACGCTATAATCGGGAAACCTTAGAAGTTCGATTTAAAGGAAAATCTATTTCGGATATGTTAGATATGACGGTTGAGGAGGCCGTAGAGTTCTTTGAACACCAACCCAAAATTTTGAGAAAAATTGAAACCCTTAATCAAGTAGGATTGGGTTATATTACACTTGGCCAGCACGCTACCACCCTATCAGGTGGTGAAGCACAGCGGGTTAAATTAGCAACCGAGCTTAGTAAACGAGACACAGGTAAAACATTTTACATTTTAGATGAACCCACCACAGGGCTTCATTTTCAAGACATTCAACATTTATTGGATGTGCTTAATAAACTGGCAGATAAAGGCAATACCGTATTAATTATCGAGCATAATATGGATGTAATTAAGGTGGCAGATTATATAATAGATTTAGGCCCTGAAGGGGGCGATAAAGGAGGAAATTTGGTTGTTTGTGGTGCTCCAGAAGAAATAATTAAAGAGAAAAAAAGTTACACAGCTAAGTTTTTAAAAGAAGAACTACGATGAACATTAAACCTTTTATAGCAGATTTTTTACTAAATTATATAAGTACTTTACTTACTAAAATCAAATGAAAAAGTTATCTATTTTATTCCTATTTATTAGCCCACTAATATCGGCACAAGATACCGTGTTAGATTATAAAGAATTACTCAAAATTATACCTTCCGAGATAGAGGGGTTTTTGCTTATTGATGAGCCTCAAGGAGTAAATGTAATAAAGTTTGCTTTGCAGGATGACAATTTTTCTATTTTGAGCACTAATTAAAATATGTATGAAAAACATTACTAATACGTTAATACCTCTTGCATTTTATGCACTTGCAGCATACAGCTATATTGAAAACCAGTGGCTAGAGGTAAGCATGTATTTTCTTGTTGGCACCTCATTTCTATTAACTAACCTAATTAGAACTAAAATAATAAACACTCACACTGGATTTTGGCAGGCTCTAAGTTGGATTTTTGTAATTCTTTCGGCTTTCATGTTTGTGGCCGTTTTATTCAATGATGCTAATAAAGAATTGCTGAATCTTTAACCGATGGTATAATAAACGAGCACTTATTGCTAGCCCTTGCCTTAATTTGGTAGAATCTTATGAATAAGAAGAAAGCATATTGGTTAATTCAGATTTTTGGGTGGAGTTTATATGCCACTATTATTATTTTAGGGGCATTGCTGGTTTCTTCTAATTTTAAAGCACTTATGGCTGTTCCATTACTGGTGGAAGCAGCCTTTTTTTTTGGTTTTACACATTATTACCGTTACTTAAACACCAAGTGGAACTGGTTTCAGTTCCCGGTTTTAAAATTGCTACCAAGAATGCTTTTAGCCATTATTTTAATGGCAATTCCAATTTATTTTATCAGGGTATTGGTGTCGTATATCTTAGGCGTGTACAGCCCTAGTTTATTAACCATTGGCAATATTGCAGGCAATATAATTGGCGATTTTTTCGCTCTATTTATATGGACATCCCTTTACTATGCATTTCATTATTTTGAGCGGTATAATTTATCTTTAAAGTACGAAGCTGCTATGCGAAGGATGGAATTAGATAGGCTAAAGTCTCAATTAAATCCTCATTTTATATTTAATGCATTAAACAGTATTCGTGCATTAGTAGATGAGGATCCATCAAGATCTAAAAAGGCAATTAATCACCTTTCAAACATTCTTAGATCCTCTTTATCAGCTGATAAAAAAGAACTTATTCCATTTAAAGATGAAATGGAAACGGTAAGGGATTACCTTGCCATGGAAACCATTCGGTTTGAAGAAAGGCTTAGAACCAATATTGAAGTAGCACCAGAAACAGAAACCGTTTTAATTCCTCCATTAATGTTTCAAACACTAGTAGAAAACGGTATTAAGCATGGCATTTCTAAATTAAAAAGAGGCGGAAATCTTTCAGTTAATGCTTTTATAGATAAAAAGCAGTTAGTTGTAGAAATCCGAAACGCTGGAACGCTTGTTGAAAGCCCCTTGGAGGCAAGTGGTTATGGTATAAAAAACACGTTGCAGCGGTTAGAAATTATTTTTAAAGGGAAGGCCGTATTTAAAATAAGCAATGAAAGCGAAAATATGGTGTTAACTTTAGTGCATATTCCAACAGACTATTAAAAACTCAAAACTCAAAACTCAAAACTCAAAAAATGAAAGCATTAGTAATTGATGATGAACGCTTAGCAAGAAAGGAACTAATAAAATTATTAGATGAATTTGCCATAATGAATGTAGTAGGTGAAGCCGCAAATGTGGATGACGCCATTGAATTAATCGAACAGCATAACCCCGATATTTTATTTTTAGATATTCAAATGCCCGACAAAACAGGCTTTGAATTACTAGAAATGCTTGATACGGTGCCAAAAGTAATTTTTACTACGGCTTATGATGAGTACGCACTAAAGGCATTTGAAGTAAATGCACTAGATTATTTGCTTAAACCCATTGATCCTAATCGGTTAAAAGAAAGTATAGATAAGTTAGGAAGCATTGAAACAAAACCAGCCGTTACGGAAACCAAATTGCTTGGTTTGAAAGATCAGGTATTTGTAAAAGATGGGGATAAATGCTGGTTCGTTAAATTAGAAAATGTTCGATATTTTGAGTCAGACGGCAATTACATCAAAGTATTTTTTGATAACGTAAAACCTATGATTCACAAATCATTAAATGCATTGGATGAAAAATTAAGTGATCGCGATTTTTTTAGAGCAAGCCGAAAGCATATCATAAACCTTAGCTGGGTAGAGGATATTGAAACGTGGTTTAATGGTGGTTTAATGGTAAAATTAAAAGGAGGAGATAAACTGGAAGTATCTCGAAGGCAAGCTGCTAAGTTTAAAGAAAGAATGAGCCTTTAGCCATTTCAATGTTAATATGGAAGGGGAGTTGTTACGAAATTGGTGAGACAAAAGAGCTAGTAAAAAAGGAGTAGTTATTCTTTAACAGTGCCTAAGCTAGTGTTAAGTTAAGCCTACTATGTCGCACCAAGTTTTGTTCTTTTTCGTTTTTACTCACGATAAAAAGGTTCAAGTAGCTACGGCTATTATTACTTTTTATCCTATCGTAAAATTCAAAAAATAACTTCAACTTATACGCCATATTATGCTTAACCTAACACTAGGTCAATTGTTGAACCATAGTTATAAGCTCCTGATCTACTTCCCAATCTTTGGCTAATTTTAGTATGGCAGTTGCTTCCATTTCGGTAATATAGCCTTTTTCGCCATTGGCAATCCAAGTGTCATTAATAAATCTAAGCCTTTGAGATTTGTTCAGCGAGTTTTTTGCTTCTTTAAGATAGACCCTAGCTCTATCAAAAGAAGTCATATAATCTTCAGCTATAAAATCATAAGCCCAGTTAAGTTCACTATAAGCACTTTTTTCAGCTGCTTTTTTGTTTAGTATTATTCTTTCTTCCTCATCCAACCCATGATAATGGAAAATAATAGATACTAAAAGCATATAACATTTTAAATCTTCGGATGTATCTGATTGAGTCATGCAACTGTAAATATAGAAAAGAATCTTAAAGTAACCCTCAATTAATCGTTACTAATGGAGATATTTTTTTCTATTTTATAAAGGATAGGTCGGCTAGGGCAAGCATCCATTTCAAGGTCAATGGTTTGCAGATTTAGTAAATAACAACCATCTTTTATTTCATTTGGCACATAGATTAATTCGGTAATGGTTGCTCTTTCTCGTGTGTAATTGGGGAAGCCCCAAAATGCTCGATGAGCAAGCAAAGCACCCTGATCTACTTCTTTATCAACAGAAGGTAAATCAATTAAGAGATGCTCAATACCTTTTGTAACCAAAAAATCTATAAAAAGGCGTGAAATATAGGGAGGATTGGTTCCCGAATATTGGTTCGTTAATTTCTCAAGGCTGTTAGGGAGCGTACGAATAATTAAAGCGTTAATATGTTGCCAATTTTCTGCTTTAAGCTCGTGAGTAAGTTCAATAATGGAGTCGCCATTTTTAGCAATTATTGGTTTTACGCTTATTAATTTCGAATAAAAGTGAAAACTAGTTAACTGCTTATTTATATATTTTTTGGAAGCAGTAATATGTCCATAACACTCGGTATGTGTGCCATTACCATGTGGAGTTAATTGTAATTTCTGATAATTTACGGCCCCACCCTTGGCCACACTTCCCACAAATTTATTAGCCACAATGGTCTCAAATTTTACAGGGTCGGCCCCATAGCAATTGGGGTTACTAGTTCCGTTTTTAATAGGTATTGAAAGGCTAATGGGTTTGCTTAGGTCAATTTGGATAACCGTTGTTTCACTAATATTTATTTGGGCTTTCATTGGCTAGGTATAAGTTCTAAAGCAACAGAATCTGAAATAAAAAATCCTTGAGAGTTTAAGGTTAACGTATTATCAATAAATGTAGCCATTTTATTTAAAACTAATGTTTGAATGTATGCTTGCTGTTGCTTCGATAATTGGTAATTATATAATTGATTTGCCGTATTAAAATCGACACCCCAGCTTGTTCTAATACGAGTAAAAATAAACTCCGTTACTAGTTCTTTTTTGGTCAGCTTTTCTACATTATAAGGCGTTTTATTAGCAGCCAGTTGCTTGCAATATTTGGGGTTATTAGAAATATTAAATTGTCGGGATACGCCATTAAAAGAATGCGCTCCAGGGCCTAAGCCAAGGTAGTGTTTTTGATGCCAATAAGAAGAATTATGCTGGCTCTTTGCCCCAGGTTTTGCAAAGTTTGAAACCTCATAATGCTCATATCCTTTGGATTTAAAGTAATCGACCATCAACTCATACTCTTCCACTACTAAATCATCCACTACAGCATTTATTTTGCCTTTTTTTAGCCAATTACCAAACACAGTTTTATCTTCTATGGTAAGGGCATAGCACGAAATATGATGGGGGTTTAGTTCTATGAGATTTTTTAAATTCGTTTCCCATTGCTTTTTTGATTGGCCAGGAATGCCATACATTAAATCTAAACTAATATTTTTAATGCCATATTTATGACTTAATTCAACGGCATCTAGTGTTTGGCTAGCAGTATGGCTACGATTTAAAAAAGTTAAAACGGTATTACTAAATGATTGCGTTCCAATGCTTAATCTATTTATACCAATGTCCGCAATAAAACTTATTTTCTTTTCAACTAAATCGTCTGGGTTGGCTTCTAGTGTAAACTCAATATCGCTATTTATATTAAAATATTGATAGATAGCTTCAATAATTTTAGCTAATTGCTTTTGGTTTAATAAAGAAGGTGTTCCTCCGCCAAAATAAATGGTTTCAATGGGCTCGGTTAAGTAGTGGCTCATCCTTTTAGCTTCTATTACTATGGCATTAACCACATCATCAACTAAATTTAGCGTAGTGCTAAAATGAAAATCACAGTAATGACAAGCTTTTCTGCAAAAAGGAATATGAATATAAATACCAGCCAAACGATTACTTTTGGGCAAAAGTACATCTTTGATTGAGACATCTAATTATTACATGTTTATTAGGCATATTATATAGCAATATGTATGCGCAGCAAAAGCAATTTAAGATTGATATAATTGATGATAATAATATTATCATTAAATCAATTAAAGGGAAAGCCGACTCTCTTAAAATTGAAAAAATAATTAAATCAACTTTTCAAAAACTAGTTAGTAAAGGATATGTGTTGGCAAGTGTAAGTCGAACCAAGTCTGATAGCGTTTTAACTTGTTCTATCCATAGAAGTGAAGTTTATAAATGGGGCCGGTTTAGTATAAATGAAGTGCCCGAAGAACTTTTGAGCAGGGTTGGTTATCATAAAAAACAATTTGCGCATACACGCATTAATACAAAGGTATTAGGCAAACTTATGGTGGAGCTCATTAATGAGTCCGATGCCACTGGCTACCCTTTTGCATCTGCCCGTTTGGATTCGGTAAGCATTTTGAAAGGCGAAATTTTCGCAGTTCTACATTATTCTTCGGGGCCTAAAATTAACTATGGAAGCCTTGAGTTAACCAATAATTTTATTAAGCCATCATATCTTGAAAAGTATTTAAACATTAAAGAAGGAGATTTATTTAATGGTAATAAGGTAGTGGATATTAGCAAAAAAATTAATAGCCTATCGTATGCTAAACTTAAAGAAATGCCAAAGGTTAGATTTGAAAACAAAACGTGTATTGTTTCGCTTAATACAACACCCATTAAAGCTAATAAAATAGATGCAATAATAGGATTAGCCCCTAACCAAATTGATAATTCAAAACTATTGGCAACGGGATATATAAATTTAGATTTACATAATTTATTTAGAGCTGGCAAGCAGCTCACATTTAATTGGAGGCAATTTGGAGTGCAGTCACAAACATTAAAAGCTATTTATAACCATACCAACTTATTCGGTTCTGTAGTAGATGTTAACGTAGAGTTTGATCTTTTTAAACAAGATACCACTTTTATTAATCGAAATTTTTACCTTAATGCGGGTTATAATAATGCGAATTACACCATTAACATTACCTCAAGTTTTATTTCTTCAAGGTTATTATCAGCCACGTCCTCTACTAGTTTAAGTAATTTAGAGCTAATCGATTTTAATGCACAATTCTATGGGCTTCAATTTTTAAAAAATGAATTTGATCACCCAGTTAACCCTCAAGCAGGGTGGGGTCTTGCAACAAGTGTTAATATGGGAGCAAAAAATCTTTTGAGTACGTCATTTGTTCTAGCCGAATTATACGATAGTTTAAGTAGCCAGTCGCTTCAAGGAAACGTAAATATTTTAACCGATATAGCCTTCCCTGTTTCTAAATTAATGGTTGTTTATTCAAAAATGGAGGGAGGGATAATGGCAAGTAACGATAAATTATTTACCAATGATTTGTTTAGGTTAGGAGGGGTTAACTCAGTTCGAGGCTTTAATGAGTTAGCTATTTATGCTTCTTCTTATTTGTTTTTGCAAGTAGAGGCACGATTGCTCTTGGGTGAAAACTCAAGACTTTTTGGGTTTTTGGATTGGGTTTCTACCAAGAACGAAGTTAATAAATCACAGAATAATTTTTTGGGTTTAGGAGCAGGGTTATTATTAGATACTTCAGCTGGAGTAATTCAATTAGTGTATGCAGTAGGTAAATCTTCAAAACAATCACTATCATTGGCAGAATCTAAAATACATATAGGTTATGTGGCACGGTTTTAAAACCAGTTTTGTTTTATTCTTTCTGTTATTTCCAGCGGCTCTAAAAGGGCAGCAAGTGCAAGGAGTTGTTTACAATCTCAAGCAAAATTGGATACAATACGATGAGGATGCCCAAAGTTTTATGCCAGCTATTTCACAATCCTCCAGTTCAACTATTAGCTTTTTAGTGGATGGAGAGCAGTTTGCAGAATATCGCCTGTATATAAATAATAATAAGGAGGCACACTTATTTTATAAAAACATTTTGCTCGCAAGTCTAACTCCTGGAGCGCACTTCTTTAGAATAGACAGCTTGCTTGAAATAACAAAAAACGCCAATCCGCAACTCTCACTATATGGAGACGATGTAAAAAACAACCTTTCCTCCCTCATTATTAATGACTCCTTTCAAGGGATTTTAATTTCTACAGAAAAAGAGCATTTGAAAAATAAATCATATAACTCCTTTTTTATCATTAGTTCTATTTTACTGTTAATAGGCTTAATTATTATAAGAAACAACGCTTACGATTTATTTTCACAGTATGCCAATGTATCAAGAGCCTTCAATTTAACTACCATTGAAGAAGCTATCTATAAAGGAGGCTTTTTTGTTAATCCGAGTATTCAAATAATTACATGGATGAGTTTTAGTGCTGGGTTTATACTCTATTTTTTAATGGCACAATTAAATATTTATTTTTTACAAATTAGCTGGGTCAGCGAATTCACTCTATTTTTTCATGTTATTCATCTACTCATCTTAGCCATTGGCTTTTTTGTGCTATTCCTCATTCGCTATTTATTAATAGCTACAACGGCATATATTTTTGATATGACTTCAGTAATTAATATTCATTTTGCTACTATTTTAAGATTAACGTTTTATTTTCTTTTGCTTTTACAAGTGATAATTACACTTAAATTCTTCTCTGTTTTCCCAATTGGCTCGTTTTATATATTCGCCATTGCTTTCAGTTCTCTTTTACTAATTATCATTTTAGTAGGAATGCGTTTGTCATTTATCGTTAAGCATTCGTTTGTGCAATTATTTTTATACCTTTGCGGCACAGAAATTTTCTTATTTGTTTTTGTATTTAAGCTAGTAGTTGGGTAATTCATAGAAGGTTTATTTAATGACAATAGAATTAAAGAATAGGGTAAAGCATGTAAAGAGCATTTTGGTGTCTCAGCCAAAGCCCCAAGACGACAGATCTCCATATTATAAATTGGCCGAAAAATATGGTTTACGCATAGATTTCAGACCATTTATTCAGATAGATCCAGTAGATGTAAAAGAGTTTAGAAATCAGAAGGTAGCCTTTTTAGATTATTCGGCTGTAATTTTTACAAGCAGAAATGCCGTAGATCATTACTTTGCTATGTGTAAAGAAGTGAAAGTGGATGTGCCAACCGATATGAAATATTATTGCATTTCGGATCAAACGGCAAATTACCTACAAAAGTATATCACCATCCGTAAGCGAAAAATATTTACAGGAGTTAGAACAGCCACTGACTTAATTGAGGTTTTAAAAAAACATCCTACCGAAAAATATCTTTTCCCTTGCTCTAATATTCGCAAAAATGATATTCCCAACTTTTTAAAGGAGAATAATTATGAATTTGCAGAAGTAGTGCTTTACAAAACAGTGGCAAGCGACTTGTCAGGGTTGGCCGATATACAATACGATATAATTGCGTTTTTTAGCCCATCTGGGATTAACTCATTATTCGTTAATTTTCCGAATTTTGAACAAAAAGATACACGATTGGCTGCTTTTGGCCCTACTACCGCCAAAGCAGTTAGCGATAAAAACTTGTTTTTAGATATTGAAGCACCATTACCTAATGCACCGTCTATGACTGGCGCACTAGAGCTTTATATCAAAAAAGCTAATAATTTATAAAACTAGATAGTATCTATTTCACTTTTAAACACAGATTTAATGTAATGGCTTAGAGAATTCCTTTTTTTGCTATTATATTTATGCCTCAATAAATTACTGTATGAGAAATAAATTATTTCTTCTTTTACTTATAGGTTTATTTTTGAGTAAATCATTGGCTGCACAACAAGCACCAGAATTTACTCAATTTATGGATAATAAGATGTATTACAATCCAGCGTATGCAGGAGTGGAAGGCATTACTAGGCTTTCATTAATGACGCGTTCTAAATGGACTGGCTACACAGGCACGTTTGATGCAGGCGGGGCGCCAACAACGCAAGTACTTACCATGAATGCTCCTATACATAGGCTAAATAGTGGCTTTGGAGCTTATATTATAAATGACAACCTAGGCGGCTTAAATAACCTAGCTTTGCAAGGTTCTTACGCTTATCATGTAGCCGTTAAAGATGCCAAACTTAGCTTTGGAGTAAACGCTGGGTTTTATTCACAATCAATAGACTTTGATAGATACAGACCTAATGACCTTGATGATGATTTACTCCAAGAAGGAAAACAAACCCAGCTTAGGCCTGATATGGGCGCAGGTGTTTTTTATCAGTCCAAAAAGCTTTTTGGTTCTATTAGTGTTGCTCATTTATTAAGCCCAAGCTTTAGCTTTGCGTCAGATGTGCTAAGAAATACATTAGAGCCCACAATTTACCTAATGGGAGGGTATCATTATGATATTACATACAATTTAGAGATAACTCCATCGTTACTTGTGCAATCAGATTTTAATCAATATTTAATTAATTTAGGAGCGGTGGTAAAATATAATAATAAATTTTGGGGAGGGATTACCTATAAGTATTTAGAGTCAGCCTCGTTAATTGTGGGAATGAGCTTACTTAAATCGAATGCATTAGAAATTGGTTACGGTTTTGATTATATTATACATAATCAAGATGCCAAGCAAGCAACTTCAAATGAAATTCGTTTGAGTTATGCATTACCAATTAACCCGTTTGGGTCGAGAAAAGTAATTAGAACCCCAAGATTTAGGCATTAATTCTTATTTTATTTTGGTTTTTCATAAAAATTCCACAATTTGTGGTGCGATTTAAAATAATAATTGTTTTTTTAGTAAAATGAATTGAATTCCTTTTAAAACAGAGGGCAACAAATAGGTTGCATTTGGAAACTTAAATGTGGATTATAACTTAGAGCATGATAAAAATTAGTATAAAACAAGCAAGACTTTCAAGTCTATTATTAGTTGGTCTTATTAGCGTTTCAGGATGCGGTCTTTTTGGCGGTGGCGGAAAAGGAGGAGACATGGGAGAGTTAGTAGGTGTTGGAGAAAGAGAAGGATGGCAAATGATAACTCCTTTTGGTATGGCATCTATTCCTGCCGGCACATTTCATATGGGGCAAGCCGATGAAGATGTGGGCGCCACTCAAATTAACCATAACAAACAAGTTACCATTGGTTCCTTTTTTATGGATGAGACTGAAATCACCAATAATGAATATCGGCAATTTATTTTTGCTGTGCTAGAAGATTCAGCGAGTACCCTAGGCGAGCAGTTTATCAGAGATAACTATTATCCAGATACAACGGTGTTTACCAAAGATTTTACCCATCATATGGGCGATCCACTACAAGAATACTATTTTTGGCATCCCGCTTATGACTATTACCCAGTAGTTGGTGTAAGTTGGGAAGCAGCAAAAGTATTTTGCCAGTGGAGAACAGAGTATTTGAATGATTTTAGAAGCTCAATAGGAGAGTGGCCAATGCCTAATTTCAGATTGCCTTCAGAGGCAGAATGGGAATACGCAGCTAGAGGTGGATTAGATATGGCTAAGTACCCATGGGGAAACCCTTACTTAAGAAATAGTAGAGGGTGTATGTTGGCTAATTTTAAGCCTGGCAGAGGTAATTATTACGATGACGGCTTTGCCTATACTTCACCCATCGGGTCTTATTTTGCCAATAATTTTAATTTAGTTGATATGTCTGGCAATGTGTCGGAGTGGACGCAAGATGCTTTTAACCCTGCTTCGGTTCCATTAGTGTGGGATTTAAACCCTGAGTATAAAGATGAGAATGAGCCTCGTAAAGTGATTAGAGGAGGCTCGTGGAAAGACGTTGCTTTTTTCCTTGAAACTGGAACTAGAGCGTTTGAATACAAAGACTCAACACGTGCCTATATTGGCTTTAGATGTGCTATGACACATTTGGGCAGATCAAGCGGTGCTGAATTTTAATTCATAAAATAATTTTATACCTTATAAAAAGGTAGTATTATTAGCAAATAAACTTTAATCATCATAGAAGAACTTAAATAACAAAACAATGAGTAAACAAAAAAAAGGCGGATTTCAAGATTTGCTCTACAAAACCATTATGCCAAAAGTGTATGGTATTGGTGCTGCTGTAGTAATTGTAGGAGCTTTATTTAAAATTAACCACTATCCAGGAGCAAATGCGATGCTTGCAATAGGTCTTGGTGTTGAGGCCGTAATATTTTTTCTTAGTGCGTTTGAACCACCTCATAAAGATCCAGACTGGTCTAAAGTATATCCAGAATTATCAGAAGATTACTCAGGTCCAATTAATAGCCCAAGAATTTCTAGTGGTGGTGGAGCAAGCAAAGGAGACAATGTTGCTCAAAAACTCGATCACATGTTAGAGAGTGCTAAAATTGGACCAGCACTTATCGAAAGTTTAGGCAAAGGAATGAGTAGTTTGGCCACTAATGCCAAGGGAATGGCTAGTTTAAGTAGCACGGTGGTTGCCACCGAAGAATATTCGAAAAATATAAAAGGAGCTACTCAAAGCTTAGTAGAAATGAAGAACTCTTACGCTAAAACTGCGGAGGCTATGAGTGGAATGGCGAAGGCTTCGGGCGATGCTGACCAGTATAGTCAAGAATTAACTAAAATTACTAAAAACTTAGGTGCATTAAATGCTAATTATGAATTAGAATTAAAGGATACTGATTCGCACGTTAAAATGATGAGCAGGTTTTATGGTAACATGGCAGGAGTAATGGAGAACATGGAAAAAGCAGGAAAAGGGACAGAAAAATTCTCTCAAGAAATGCAAAAACTTACTGGAAATCTTACCTCTTTAAATGGTATTTATGGCAGCATGCTTACTGCTATGAAAGGAAGTAATTAATGACTATTTATTGAACCAACTGTATTGTGAAACAGACTAACCTAAACAAGAAATAATATGTCAGGAGGTAGACAAAGCCCAAGAGATAAGATGATTGGGATGATGTATCTAGTGCTTACTGCGCTGCTTGCTCTGCAAGTAAGTAATGCGGTACTAGAGAAATTCATATTCATCGATCAGGCTCTTACTCGGATGGCCGAAAATTATAGCGAAAAAAATGCGCAAACCGTTTCGGGTATTGCAAGCCAAGTTGCTAAACGAAATAACTTAGAAACAGATGTTGCTATTTTAAATATAGCCAAAGAAATTCGTAGCGAAACGGCAGAGATGATTGAGTATATGAACGGACTCAAGGATGAGATGGTTGAAATTACTGGAGGAAGAGACCCTGAAACAGGCATTTTAATAGGTGCTAAAAACTACAGTAAAGTAGGCACTATGATGGTTGGGCCAAAAGGAAGAGGCAAAGAATTAAAAGTAAGATTAAATGAGTTTTCGGATTTTCTGGTTCAAAAAACAGGCGAGCCAGCAACTCGTTTTCCAAGATTGGCCAAAGGAGCAGAAGGGTATCCTGAATTTGCCAATAGTCCTAATCAAAAAGGGAAAAACTTTTCGCAGTTATTTTTCGAAAATACACCTACGGCTGCAGGTATGGCAACCATGAGCTACCTTGAAACGGAAATTTTATTTTATGAAAGAGTTGCTTTATCTATTTTAGCCGATAGTGTTGGTGCTGGAGAAGTTTCTTTTGATAAGATTTTTCCATTAATTAGAGCGGAATCAAATGTAGTGGCTGCGGGGGCTAAATATAGAGCCCAAATGTTTATAGCTGCAAGTTCTTCTGCGCTAAATCCTGTTATGTTTAAAGATGGAAAGCAATTAGAGCTTTCTAATTTAGATATTGCTGGAAATCAAATTAAATATGGGCAAATAGAATTTTCTGCTTCAGGTTCTGGTGATAAAATTTATAAAGCCAAAATCGAATTGGACGGAAAAGTGTATGAAGATGAGATTTCCTATACGGTTATCAAGCCTAGTATTTTAATTTCTTCTAGTGCATTATCTGCGCTTTGGAAAAACTGTGGTAATGCACTTAACGTACAAGTGCCATTACTAGGTACAAGCTATAACCCTAGTATAAGCTGCACAAATGCAACTGTTGTAAACGGTGCAGGCAAAGGGGAAGTTACTATTATTCCTAAAACAAGGGGTAAAGTGATTATGACGGTAAGAAGCAATGGCGCAACGGTTGGCACTAAAACATTTTCTGTAAAGGAAATTCCACTGCCTAAATACGAATTGGTCATACCTAGCTCAGCCGGCAATATTGCTGATGGAGTAAAGGGAAGAGCATTTAGACAAGTTACAATTAATGCAAATGCCGAACCTAGTTTTGCAAGTGATGTGCCTAAGGATGCACGTTATCGAGTAAGAGAGGTAGAAGTTAAATTGTCTCGAAATGGAGACCCTATTAAGGTGCAAACATTTAAAAAGAATAAAATTGCCTTAACCCAGTTTGCTCAGCAAGCACGTCAAGGGGATATTTATATATTTACCATTAAAAGAGTAGTAAGAACTAATTTTCAGAATAAATCGGAGAACGTAAGAGCGCGTAACGAGATTTATAAAGTAATAGTTAAAAGCAATTAATTAAAAAAAGAGGAGTTATTCTTATAGCGGTAACTTCTTTTTACATTTAAATTTGAAGTAAAAATGCAATTTAATTACAGATATTTTTATACCATACTATTGGCAGTTGTTGGCTTATCAGGAAATGCGATGGCACAAGAAGGATTGTCGGAGGGGAATCAGTTGAGCCAGTATAACCCTAATTCTGTTAACCCTATTCCTAAATATGAAATGCTTTATAAGCAAAGAGTATGGACTCGGGTAGATTTAGAACAAAAACTTAACAAAGGTTTTTTTGCAAAGAATAATGAGTTTGCCAAAATTATTATTGATGCGGTAATGGCAGATCAAATCCAAAATATTTATTATGAGGATTCCTTAACGCGTAAAATGACGAAATCGGAATTTGAATTGCGTTTAAATAAAACACAGATAGACAATAGTGAGGCAGAAGAGCAACCTATGTATGAAGTGGATTATCCTTATTTTGAAGGGGATATTGTGGAGTATAACGGCACAAACTATATCTCTAAAAAAGATTTGAATGATAATCAAATTGGCATTGCACCAAGCTCTGACCCTACACTTTGGGATGTATATGGGGGAGAGGTGGCTGAAAAGTACTTTGCTACAGACATTGCTATTATGGAAATTATGGAAGACATTGTTTTTGATAAGAGAAGGGCACGTCAATACAGAGATATTCAATCTGTTAAGTTTGTTGTACCTGGTAAATATACAAATGATGGTACTAATTATTATTTAGCCACTTTTTCTTATAAAGATTTAGAACGTTTCTTTAGAGAACATCCTGAAAATGCGATTTGGTATAATCAGCAAAATAGTGCTGAAAATAGGAATCTAGCAGATGCTTTTCTTTTAAGATTATTTCATGGTGAGCTGTATAAAATTGAAAACCCAGACAACTTGCCAATTGCTTCCTATTACGGAGGTTCTACTAAGCAAGGGTTATTTGCTAGCCAATGGGAAGAAATGAAGATACTTGAAAGGGAACATAACCTGTGGTCGTACTAAAAAGTGCTTGTTAAAACAAAAAAAGCCTCTAACACTTATCTGTTAGAGGCTTTTTTTTAGATACTCAGCTAGTAAGCTTGTTTTATGCTTACCAATTAGTTTAGCAAGATTATTGGCTGTAGCTTCTTTAATTTTACTTGGCGATTTGTACGTTTTTAAGAGAAGCATCTTGGTTTTTTCTCCAATACCTTCAATGTTATCTAAAAAACCAGTGATTTGATCTTTTGATCTTTTCGAACGATGAAATGTGACTGCAAACCGATGAGCCTCATCTCGTAATTGTTGCAATAGTTTGAGTGCAGGCGATTTTTTGCTAATATGCACTGGTAAGCTATCGCCAGGCAAGTATATTTCTTCTAATCGTTTGGCAATGCTAGCAATGGCGATTTTCCCATAAGCTCCTGTAGTTTTTAGAGCATCAACGGCTGCGTTTAATTGTCCTTTTCCACCGTCTATAAGTACGAGGTTTGGCAATGGTTTGCCTTCTTCTATTAGCCTCTTGTACCTTCTTTCTACTACCTCTTGCATAGAGGCAAAATCGTCTGGGCCAGTTACCGTTTTTATATTAAATTTACGGTAGTCTTTTTTTGCAGGTTTGCCATTTTTAAAGCATACCATAGAGGCCACGGGGTGAGCACCTTGGATGTTAGAATTATCAAAACATTCGATATGAGTTGGTAGCGTTTTTAAGTTGAGTGCATATTGCAATAACTCAAGTACCTTTTCATTTTTATTGGTAGTAATAGACCTTTGTTCGCTATTTCGTTTTAAAAACAGCGCATTTTTTAAACACATATCAACCAATTTTCTCTTGTCGCCAATTTTTGGTACTTCTATGTTAATTGGTGAAGGTGGGTGGGCAATAGCAACATTTGTAAGAATATTTACGGGTATTGATAGATCTATATTATTAATTAATTGAGGAATTGATGACATAATTATATCTTCATCGGTTTCTTCTAGTAGTTTTTTTACTTCCAATGATTTTGTTTGAATAATAGAGCCATTTTTAACATTCATAAAGTTAACATAAGCTTTTTTATCAGTGCTTATAATTGCAATTACATACATCGAGTTTAGTCTGGGATTTACAACAATTGATTTGTTATAAAAGGTATTGAGTTGCGCTAATTTTATTTTGAATTCTTCTGCTTTTTCAAATGCTAAATCAGCCGCATATTTCTTCATTTTTTGTTCTAAAAATTTTTTGGGGGCAGCAATATTTCCTTTAAGTATATTAACTGCTTGGGTTAAGTTTTTGATGTAATCTTCTTCCGTTTGTAAGTTTTCGCAAGGTCCTTTACAATTGCCAATGTGATATTCTAAACAAATTTTATACTTGTCGGCCTTAATATTAGCTTCCGACAGGTTGAACTTACAGGTGCGAAGTGTGTAAATTTTATTTACTAAATCGAGTACCGATCGCATTTTTACAACACTTATGTATGGGCCATAAAAATCGCCTTTGGCATTATCAATATTCCGAAGGCTGTAAATTCGTGGAAACCGCTGGTGTGTTACACATATATAAGGAAATGATTTATCATCCTTTAACAGAATGTTGTATTTAGGCTGATTAGCTTTAATTAGATTACTTTCTAATAAAAGAGCATCAAATTCTGTATTTGTAACCACATATTTTATGGTTACTATTTCGGAAACCAATTTCTTGGTTTTTCTATTATGATTAGTGCTCTTATTAAAATAACTTGCAACTCTTTTTCGAAGGTTTTTAGCTTTTCCTACATAAATGAGTATATTACTTTCGTTATAATACTGATATACGCCAGCGTTATGAGGGATGGCTGAGACCAACTTTTGTTGGTCGAGCATCAGTCTATTCCCTCCTCATCTAACTCAATAACATTTAGTTTAATTATTGCCTTTTCGGCAGAGTCGAGCGACACTAAGCTATACTGGCCACAATCTAATGTTACAGATAAAGGGTTTCTTGGTTTCTTAAAAGGTTGCATGCTATATCCTAGGGAGTCATCATCATATATATTGCTCATAAAATTAGCCCAAATTGGTAAGGCCATGTAGGCGCCTTGCCCATACCTAATGGATGGGAAATGGATTGCACGGTCATCTCCTCCTACCCAAACACCAGCCACCAAATCTTTGGTCACTCCCATAAACCATCCGTCAGAATAATTTTGGGTAGTCCCCGTTTTAGCTCCAATTTCATTTCCATTCTTTAACAAGTTATACTGGTAATCTAGTTTTCGAGCAGTTCCGCCTTCTTCTTCCAGCGTTCCTTTTAGCATGTGCAACATTAAATAGGCATCTTCAGGGCTAAGTGCTTGTTTTTGCTGAGGAACATATTGTTGAAGTATCTCCCCATTTTTATCTTCGATTCGAGTTATATAAAATGGTTTAGTCCAAATACCATTATTTGCAAATGCACTATAGGCTCCTACTAATTCATAAACAGATACATCGCTTACCCCTAATGCTAATGACAATACGGGGGCTAAATCGCTTTCAATTCCTAAAGATCTAGCTTTTGTAACAACGTTTTCTGGGCCAACTAGGCTCATAATTTTTGCAGTAACAGAGTTTTTCGATTGAGCCATTCCCTTTCTTATGGTCATTTTTTCACCTGTAAACTCCATATTGGAATTTTCAGGCGACCAAGTAGGAGGATTTCCACCAGTTTCATAGGTTCTGCGTTCGTCCATTACCTCATAGCAAGGGTAATAGCCATTTTCTATGGCTGTTGCATATACAATTGGTTTAAAAGTAGAGCCTGGTTGGTTTTTCCCTTGCTTCACATGATCGTATTTAAAATATTTATAATTTATTCCACCTACCCACGCTTTTATATGTCCGGTGTGAGGGTCCATTGCCATAAATCCTGCCTGTAAAAATCTTTTATAATACCTTAAAGAATCCATGGGGCTCATAAGCGTATCAATTTCTCCTTCCCAAGAAAATACCCGCATTTTTTTAGGGATGTTGAGTATAATATTAATGGAATCATTTCCAGCCCCATACTTCCTTTTTAGTTTTCGGTAATGGTCGGTGCGCTTAATAACATGGTTTATAAAACCTTTTATTTCTCTTCCATTTTCATCCACCCAAGGGTTTCGTTTACCCCATGTTTGATTAAACGTAGTTTGTAAAGAATCCATCCAGTAACTCATGGAGTTTTCTGCGTGTTGTTGTAAGCTTTTATCTATTGTGGTATGAATTTTCAGTCCTGATTCATACAAATCTATCCCTCGTTCTTTACAAAATTTTAATAAATCATTTTGAATAACGGCTCTAAAATAATTTGCTAAACCCGTATTTTGATTAGCAACCTTATAATTGCTAAGATCTATTGGAAGTTGAACGAGCGAATCATATTCAATTTTTGTAAGCACGTGTTGTTTTTGAAGTTTTAATAAGACCTCATTTCGTTTTTTTAACGAATTATCATAATTAAGTATAGGGTTAAACCGTGTTACTGCTTGCAATAAGCCAATAAGTGTGGCAGATTCCTGATAATTAAGGTCTGCTGGCTCTTTGCCGAAAAATGTTTCTGAAGCGGCCTTAATACCAAAAGCATTACTGCCAAAATCTACGGTGTTTAAATAAAGGGCAACAATTTCTTCTTTGGTAAACGTTTTTTCGAGCGTAACTGCAATAAGCCACTCCTTAGTTTTAGAAACAATGAGCCTTGGAATTTTTCCAAAACTTGTAATACTTCCTTCCATTGATTTGTCCCTTGTGGAATAAAGTTTTTTAGCCAACTGTTGAGTGATCGTACTACCTCCTCCTGCAAGATTAAAGGTTAGCATGCCTTTAGCTACTCTTAAATAGGCAACTAAATCAAGGCCAGAGTGGTTATAAAATCGGTGGTCTTCTGAAGCAACCAATGTGGTTTTTAATTGTTTTGACAACTGTTCGTAGGTAACTTGACTTCGATTTGACCTAAAATACTTGCCCATTTCTTCTCCATTTGCATAATAGAGTGTTGATGATAAATCTGTTTCGGGGTTTTCTAGTTGGCTTATGGGAGGCATTTTTCCGAATAAACCAAATAAATCGTTAGATACGGCATAAATATAAAAAGGGAGTCCAGCGAATAATCCAATAAAAAGAATCCAAACAGCCCAAACCAACTTAGATTTAATAGTTTTATTTTTTATTATATTATTTATTATGCTACTCATTAATAATTGGCTTCAAAAAATGAAAGATAGATGTCAAGGTCTTTTGTTTGGTATAATAGTTCAAAATTCAATTTTGAAATAACAAAAATAACACTTTCAATAGATAGCTCAGGTTTTGCAAGGTCATAAAAAAGTAAGGCATCTTCTTTAGTGGTAAATGTTTTAACTACTACAAATATTTTAGTGTCATTCAAATCAAGATTTCCTAATGTAATATTTTTATTAGTGTATTGTGCATTAATCAATCGGGTAATATTTTCTGTGGCCTTTTTTTGATTTGTTGAATCGGCAACAAGAATAAAAAAGTGATCTTGATCTTCCATAACGGCACTAAAGGTAGTTTCTTTAAGTTTAACCAGTCTATTTTGGTATGTTTTCGAGGCCTCTAATAGCTGTAAGGCGTACTCGCTTAATTTACCCTCAGGATATTTAATAATAAAATCATTAAGTGCTAGCTGGTACTCTGGTAAAGATTCTGTTTTGCCAATAATAAGTGCTTTTAACAGCCAAAAATTTTCTATAAAATCCGCTTTAGAAAATTCATTAATGATGTTATTAATAAGTTGTTTTGCACTTTCAAAATCATCTTCTTTAAATAATTTATAAGCTTTTTGATATTCTTTCGCTAATTTTTCGTTGATTTTGTTGCTCTCTTCTACAAATTGTGGGTTTAGTATTAAGTTAGCATAAAGTGAGTTTGGGTATTTTTTAAAAATAAGCTCTTTATATGTATTGCTTTTGTCTGGGTGCTCCTCTAATTCAATTAAATATAATAGATAAAGCACTTCGGGTTCATAGCCTGTTTCAGGATATCTGTTTAAAAGAATAGTATAATTATCAATAGCACTTTTATCCTCTTCTAGCTCAAAATGATAAATATTGGCAAGGGTATAATAGGCATCTTCTAATTTTTTATTTGCATCTTCTATATGTTGCTTTGTTTGTGGAATTTGACTGTAAAATCCTGCCGCAACAGTGGCGATGGAGTTGGTATTATCTTCCTCGTTTTTTGTGGATTCAGCATCCTCTTCCGTAATGGCTTCGTTATCGGTTTCTATTATCGAAGATTTTATAGATCGCCTCCAATGGTCTTCTAATACTCTATCTCCCCAAGTATTCTTAAATTCAGTACGCCCTCTACCAACAGCCGCCTGATTGGTAAAATACCAATTTCCACCACCAATTCCTGTGGGTTCTTGATTAAAAGAAAAAAAGCTTTCGGCCGCTTGTTTTTTCTTTTCTATTTCCACCTGTGCCTCTGCTAAAGCTTGTCTATTTTCTGCTTCTGCCACAAACATGGTCATTAGTTCAGTAGAGTCTTTTCCCGAAAGAGAGAGAAGACTATCTTGTAAAGTGATGGTGTTAATTTGCACTATAAATCGTGTAAGCACTTCGTTTCTTTCAGCAACTTTTTCGTAGTGTTCATACGTTTTTGGAAGCGCATTTACCGCACTATCATAATAAGCTTGGGCTTTGCTATAATTTTTTAGCGTATCAAAATAAACTTTGCCTAAACTTAAATAAGCAAGTCCTTTAATTTTAGGATGACTTTGGCTGTTTTGAATGGAATGATTGAAGTTAATAATAGCTTCTGGTAAATAGCCTTGTTTTAGCTCAAACTTTGCCCATTCTAAATATATTCGATCTTGAAATTCTCTATTCTTTTCATCTTTAACCAATTTTTTAAAATATTTACGTACATTTTTAATATCACTTTTCTCTCCCAGTTGAGTTACTTGAGCCATGTTTAATTTTGCATAAAAAGAGAGTTCATATTCAGGGTTACTATGAATGCATTTTTTGTAATAATCAAAAGCAGCAGACTCAAACCCTATTTGTTGATAAATTTGCCCAATAATAAAATATTTTTTGGCTCTTTCTTGCTTGGTTAATAAAGGGCTTGCAGCTACAAGGCTTTTTACCATCTCATTTTTTTGATCTAGTTTTTGATAATAAAAAGCTTTCATCAAATAAAAAAACTTCAAATTATTTTCATTTAGTTTTTCTCTCCCTAGGTAATCAGCAACAGCTTCAGCATTACTCATTTCTTGATTTTCGATAAAAGTTCTCATTAAATTAACAAGAGCCCAATGTTTGGCATTTATATCTTCGCCTTTAGTATTAACATACTTAAATGTTTCGATGGCATTGGGGTAATCATAGCCATACATTCTAGCTTGCCCAATTATATTATAGCTGTCATCAACCCATTTGCTATTTTTATGGTATTGAATTACAATAGAAGCTTTTTTTATAGCTTCCTCAATTTCAACTTTATATGTTTCTTTATTTACGGAGTCAATAGATGGGAAGATGGGGAGTATTTTGTCGTAATCAGTATATTCACTTGCTAGTATTCCCTTTTCAATGGCTGTTATTTGAGCAAGCGCATAGAAATATGCATTATAATGTGCAGTTGTATTATGATAAGCCCGATTTAAGGGGGCATTCTTCTCTGAGGAACAAGCAGAGAAAAAACCTGATACAACAAGCAGTAATAAAAAAGTTGTTCTTTGTGTATTATTCAATAGGTTTTACTTGAGTCCTCTCTTTTAACTAAACGTTATTTTTTTTCAATTAATACAATAATACTTTTTTATCTCTATTTTTGCCCAAAAAAAGTAGTACTAAGCCATTGAAACAAAAAAAAACTTTTTCGAACTGGTTAACAGAAAGATACCTCTTGATTATTCGCAATGAGGAGAATTTTGCCGAAAAAAGGTTTTTGGGGTTTACCTATGCTAAATTTTTGCTTTTTTCAACACTATTAGTTCTACTATTATTAGTGGTTAGTTTATTTTTAAGTAGAACATTGCTTGAAAAATGGTTTGATCCACGACATGCTCAAATCGAAGCGAATAAGAAGTTATATACCTTATCATTAAAATTGGACTCCCTGGAACAGGAAGTGCAACACAAAGACCAGTTTATATCGTTATTTAAAGGGTTTTTAACGGGCGATATTGACTCTGCCCGAATTGATAGTTTTAGGCAACGATCATCTTTAAAGGATCGTCAGTATATTAATTTACCCACGGCTCCTATTGATTCACAACTAAGAAAAGAATTTGAATTTGTGGATTCTACGCTAAACCTTACATCACACTCGGTAAGTGAGTTACAAGAAATGTTTCTGTATCCGCCACTTTCGGGCTTAATATCTCAGAAATTTGATATAAATGACGACCATTTTGGTGTTGATATCGTGTCAAAAAAGAACGAACCTGTGATGAGTGTGGCAAGTGGCACAGTTATAATTTCATCTTGGACCCAAGATGCTGGATATGTAATTGCTGTTCAGCATAGTTCTAACCTGCTATCAGTTTATAAGCATAATGCCGAATTATTAAAAAAAACAGGTACTTTTGTAACAGGAGGTGATGTAATTGCCATTATTGGTAATACAGGAGACCTAACAGATGGGCCTCATCTTCATTTCGAACTCTGGCACAAAGGAAATGCTGTAAATCCAGAGGATTTTATTTTGTTTTAAATACTCGTAATAATAAATAAAAAAATGTTTAATAAGGATGAAAAAAAAGTAGCTGAAGAGCTAAGCAATTCTAGTAATATTATTGGCAAAGGAACCACCCTAGAAGGGAACATCGAAGCCTATGGTAATATTAGAGTTGAAGGACGAGTAGTTGGCAGTATTGTTACAAAATCGAAGGTCGCATTAGGGCAGTCGAGTAAAGTGGATGGAAATATTTTAGCTCAAAATGCCGAAGTAGCAGGAGAGGTAAAAGGGGTGGTAGAAGTTTCCGATCTTTTATTATTAAAATCTTCGGCCGTTATTCACGGAGATATTATTACCAATAAATTAATTGTAGAGTCAGGAGCGACTTTTAATGGGGGATGCAAAATGGGCGTATCGATTAAGGAAATTAAAATTGGTGAAAACGGACAATCAAAAGAACTCTTTAAAAAAGCAGCCAAAACCGCTTAATAACCATCTTAAATATTCAGGAATAGCATTTCAATTTTTGGCGGCTATAGTCCTAGGCTTTTGGTTAGGTAGTTGGCTTGATGCCAAAAATAAAAACGATAAACCTCTATTTACGATGGGGTTTATCATGTTTTTTATAATAACAACCTTATATAAGGTAATTAGAGATATAATGAATGAATAGAGTCACTCTTTTTTTTTTAAAACTAACCTCCTTGAGTTTAGTAGTTTTAGGAACAGGTGTTGGATTAATGCATTTTGAGGTTGTTGTATTACCTACTATGTTTTATGCATTAGTAGGGTTTTATTTTTCAATTGCAACCATAGCATTTATGGTAAACTTGAAGGCGCTACAAAAAGAAAGTGAAATTGCAGTTTGGTACTATATGTCCTCTATTATGTTTAAGTTTTTAATGGCAGCCATTTTGGTGACAGTGCTTACAAAATTTTATCCAGCACAAAAGCGCGTTATTGTATTTACAAACTTTGCATTATACCCTCTTTTTGGAGCATTGGTAATTTTAGATGTCTATAAACGAATTCGTTTATAGATTTTTTTCCAAAACGTTTTATTTAGAATCTTTACGTTATACTTTTGCAGTCGCAATTAGAATAGACCCTGATATTTAGGAAGTTAATATGACACCACTGTTTAACAAAGGCAAAAAAATCTTTAAAAATTTAGTAGTAATATTATTTTTTATAACTACTCCCATATTAATCGTTAATGCTGGAAGTTCAGAAGAAAGTGCTGATAAAAAATTTAGCCCTTCTGAAATGATTATGCACCATATAAAAGATGCGCATGAATTTCATATCTGGGGCGATTTAGCTTTGCCACTTCCTATTATTTTATGGACTAATAACGGGTTTGATGTGTTTATGTCAGGCGGTTTTTACCATGGCAATGGCACGGTAACTACCTCTAAAGGGTCTTATGTGATGGATCACGAAAAAATTTATTATGCAGGTAATAATGCCGAAGATGGACATGCTGCAAAACCAATAGATTTTTCAATTACTAAAAATGTATTTTCCTTGTTTATGTCTTTTGCATTAATCTCTTGGATTTTTATTTCCATCGCAAATAGCTATAAAAAAAGAGGAACTGCAGCGCCTAAAGGAATGCAATCATTTTTTGAACCCATAATAATTTATGTACGAGACGAAATTGTGCGACCTAATGTTGGAGAAAAAAAATATGCAATGTATTTGCCTTACTTGCTTACACTTTTCTTTTTTATTTGGATTAATAACCTAATAGGTCTAGTGCCCTTCTTTCCTGGGAGTGCGAACCTTTCGGGTAACATAGCTTTTACATTTACCCTTTCAATACTTACCTTTTTAATTGTGCAATTTAGCGCAAATAAGGCGTATTGGAAACATATTTTTTGGATGCCTGGCGTGCCAATTCCTGTGCGGTTTATACTTGCACCTATAGAGTTATTAGGTACAGTTTCAAAGGCATTTGCTTTGATGATACGATTGTTTGCCAATATATCGGGAGGCCATATTGTGGTGCTTAGTTTGGTGTCAATGGTATTTATTTTTAAATCGTTTGTAGTAGGCGGAGTAGTAACTCCATTCTTACTATTTATTATGGTGTTGGAATTAATGGTGGCGGCAATTCAAGCGTATGTATTTACGTTGCTTACATCATTGTTTATAGGTATGGCCGTTGCAGAAGACGACCACCACTAAATTGTTTTTTTAACTAAAAAGTACAAATTATTATGACAATTACAGGACTTGCTGCTGGATTATCAGTACTAGGCGCTGGCCTCGGAATCGGTAGGATTGGAGGATCAGCAATGGAAGCAATCGCTAGACAACCAGAAGCTACTAGCAAAATTCAAACTGCGATGATTATTTCTGCAGCTTTGATTGAAGGAGTAGCTTTTTTTGGTGTAGCAACAGCTTTAATGTAGAAACTTGATTTGGCTGCCGCTAGGGTAGCCATTTCTTTTTTTTAAGTATTAAAAAACGAATTTAATTTAATATATAATGGAACTTTTAATTCCTAACCCAGGCTTAGTTTTTTGGACAAGCACCTCATTTTTACTACTGGTGTTTCTCTTATCTAAATTTGCTTGGAAACCAATTCTTCAAACGCTAAAAATTAGGGAAGAATCTATTGATGAAGCCTTAAAATCGGCTGATCTTGCGCGCGAAGAAATGGGAAACCTTAAAGCTGATAATGAAAAATTATTAGTAAAAGCAAGAGAAGAGCGAGAGCTATTACTTCGTGATGCTACTAAAGCAGGTAATATGATTAAGGAAGAGGCTAAAGCTGATGCAGAAGTTATTACCAAACGAATGATGGCAGAGGCTAAAGCAGGAATTGAAGCTGAAAAGCTATCAGCGTTGGCAGAAGTACGTAGCCAAGTTGCTAACCTTTCTGTAGAAATAGCCGAGAAAATTATCCGTAAAAATTTAGAGAACGACAAAGCCCAAAAAGCACTGGTTGATGAGTTCTTAAACGATAAAAGCTTTAACTAATAATGAGTTCTCATAGAGCATCTGTACGCTACGCAAAATCAGTGATTGAGCTTGCTCAAGAGCAAGAAATACTGGAAAAGGTAAAGGAGGACATGCTTCTATTTACGAAAGTAATTGATGAAAATCGTGAGTTAAAGGTTGTTCTAAAAAACCCAATAGTGCCAGCAGGTAAGAAAAAAGCAATTTTAAAATCGTTATTCGAGAAAAGGATACAACCTCTTACTTACAAAGCATTCGAGTTAATTATTTCTAAAAGCAGGGAAAGTATTTTGGATGAAATAGCTATTGAGTTTGTAAACGAATATAATGCCCTTAAAGGCATTGTGGTTGCAACAGTTATTACACCATTTAAGCTTGACGCTGCTCAACATAAAGAAATATCAAAAATTGTTGTGGATATTACAGGAATGAAAGTGGAATTAGCAGAAGTGATAGACGAATCATTAATTGGAGGTTTTGTACTTAATATAGGAGATAAACAAATTGATGAATCGGTTAAAAGTAAATTAGCTAATATTCAAAGAGCACTTGTTGCTTAATAATTTATAATAGCAAATTAAGAGCGAAATTGAATTATAGAATTAAAGAATAGAAATAAATATTTCAGAAATGAACGATATTAGACCAGATGAAGTTTCGGCCATATTGAGAGAACAACTTTCAGGGGTAAAATCTGAGGCTGAATTAGAAGAAGTAGGTACGGTATTGCAAATTGGAGACGGAGTTGCACGTATTTATGGCCTTACAAAAGCAGAATCAGGAGAACTTCTTGAATTTGAAAATGGAGTGCAAGCATTGGTTCTTAACCTCGAAGAGGATAATGTAGGAGCCGTTCTTTTAGGGCAATCTCAAGGGATTAAAGAAGGTGATACAGTTAAAAGAACCAATAGAATTGCTTCTATTAAGGCAGGAGATGGATTGGTAGGTCGTGTACTAAATACATTGGCTGAGCCAATTGATGGCAGAGGAGTTGTTGAAGGAGATTTATACGAAATGCCTTTGGAGCGCAAAGCCCCAGGAGTAATTTTTCGTCAGCCTGTAACCGAGCCTCTTCAAACAGGGATTAAAGCAATTGATGCAATGATTCCTATTGGCCGTGGCCAAAGGGAGTTAATTATTGGTGATAGACAGACTGGTAAAACGGCTGTGGTTATTGATACTATTATCAATCAAAAAGAATTTTACGATAAAGGCGAACCTGTTTATTGTATTTATGTGGCTATTGGTCAAAAAGCTTCTACGGTTGCTAATACGGTTGCTGCTTTAACAAAAGCAGGTGCAATGGATTATACGGTTATTGTTTCAGCTTCAGCTTCTGACCCTGCTCCAATGCAATTTTATGCGCCATTTACGGGTGCTGCCATTGGCGAGTTTTTTAGAGATACAGGGCGTCCTGCTTTGGTAGTTTATGATGATTTATCGAAACAAGCAGTAGCGTATCGAGAAGTTTCTCTTTTATTAAGAAGACCTCCAGGTCGTGAAGCCTACCCTGGCGATGTATTTTACCTTCACTCCCGTTTATTAGAACGTGGAGCTAAAGTTAATGATAATGATGATATTGCTAAAGGAATGAATGATTTACCTCCTTCTTTAAAAGACAAAGTAAAAGGAGGGGGTTCATTAACAGCCCTTCCAATTATTGAAACACAAGCAGGCGATGTTTCGGCATATATTCCAACCAATGTAATTTCTATTACAGATGGGCAAATATTTTTAGAAACCAATTTATTTAATGCAGGTATTCGGCCCGCCATTAATGTGGGCATTTCAGTATCTCGTGTGGGAGGTAATGCACAAGTTAAATCAATGAAAAAAGTGGCAGGTACGCTTAAACTAGATCAAGCACAATTTAGAGAATTAGAAGCATTCGCAAAATTTGGATCTGATTTGGATGCTGCTACACGTTTAACGATTGATCGTGGTATGAAAAACCAAGAAATATTGAAACAACCTCAATACTCTCCTGCAAAAGTGGGAGATCAGGTTGCTATTATTTTTGCCTCTACTAAAGGATTAACGGATAGCGTTGCTGTAGATAAAGTAAGGGCTTTCGAAAAAGAATTTATTTCGGAAATGAATGCTAAGCATAAAGATGTTATCGACTCGTTAGGAGCTGGCAAGTTTGATGATAGCTTAACCGATGTGCTTAGAACGGTTGCTAAGGAAGTGGCTAAAAACTATGCTAAATAAAAATAAGAGTAAATGTCTAATAATTAACGTCATTGTGAGGAACGAATCAATCTAATTTTGTTAGTAGATTGTTTCACTACGTTCGCAATGACGTTTAATAAATTCAACGATGGCAAATCTTAAAGAAGTAAAAACCAGAATTTCTTCTGTACAATCTACACAGCAGATAACGAAAGCTATGAAAATGGTAGCTGCGGCCAAACTGCGTAGATCGCAAGATCGCATTATTCAAATGCGCCCTTATGCCCAAAGGTTAGAGGGTATTTTAGTTGGCGTATCTGCAAGTTTAGATACCGAAGAGCATGTTTTTAGTGAAAAAAGAGAGATTAATTCGGTTTTAATTATTGCTATTACCTCTGATAGAGGTTTATGTGGCCCTTTTAACTCTAATGTTTTTAAGGCGACCAATGCACTAATTGCAAGTAAATATACCGATCAGCTTAATCAAGGTGGTGTAACCATCATGCCTATTGGTAAAAAAGCAGCAGAGTATTTTGGGAAACGAAATTTTGTAGTAGAAAATAAATTTGCTGAGTTGTTTGCACATTTAAGTTTTGATGAAGCAATGAAAGCCGCTGAGTACGCAATGAAAGCTTTTGAAGAGAAAAAATTTGATGCCGTTGAAATTGTGTATAATGAGTTTAAAAACATTGCTACACAAATTATGTGTACAGAGCAATTCTTGCCAATTATAGCTGTTGAAGATGAGAATAATTCAGTTGCTAACGATTATATATACCAGCCTAATCAGCACACATTGGTAGAGAACTTGGTTCCTACTTCTTTAAGAATTAAGCTTTATAAAGCCTTATTAGAATCAAATGCATCGGAACATGGAGCACGAATGACAGCCATGGATAAGGCAACCGATAATGCGGGAGATTTATTAAAAGAGCTTAAATTGAAATATAATCAAACGCGACAAGCCGCTATTACCAACGAAATTTTAGAAATTGTTGGAGGAGCCGAAGCACTAGGGTAAGCGGGAGGAGCTGTAGAGAAACAAATGCTACAAGATTAGCGAACTAATTTTGTTCTTTATCAATACACTTGTAAGTGAGGCAAATAGCCATAGCTATTTAACGTTTTATACCCTATTAACATTGAGATGTCTGTCTCAATGTTAATAGGGTATAATTTCTTAGGTGCGATTACTTCTTTTTAACAGTATTATTTATCGCTTCTTTAACCTTTGCCTCTAATTCATCCATTAGTTCTGGGTTGTCTTCTATAAGTAGTTTTACCGAATCGCGCCCTTGCCCTAACTTATTGCCCGAGTATGAGAACCACGAACCTGCTTTTTTAATAACCTCCAGTTCTACACCTAAATCTAAAATCTCTCCAGCTTTAGATACGCCCAAACCATACATAATGTCAAACTCTACCACTTTAAAAGGAGGAGCCATCTTATTTTTAACAACCCTAACCCTTGTTCTATTACCTACTACGGCATTTTCATTATCTTTAATTTGACCAATTCTTCTTATGTCTAATCGTACCGAAGAGTAAAATTTAAGTGCATTGCCTCCCGTTGTAGTTTCTGGGTTACCAAACATAACACCAATTTTTTCGCGTAATTGGTTAATAAAAACACAAGCACAACCTGTTTTGCTTATCGTGCCTGTCAATTTTCTTAATGCTTGCGACATTAATCGCGCTTGCAGCCCCATTTTACTATCCCCCATTTCTCCTTCCAGTTCAGCCTTTGGTACAAGTGCCGCTACCGAATCAATTACAATAATATCGATAGCTCCAGAACGAATAAGGTGTTCGGTAATTTCTAATGCTTGCTCACCATTATCAGGCTGTGAGATAAGTAAATTTTCAGTTTGGATACCTAATTTTTCGGCATATTGCTTATCAAAAGCATGCTCGGCATCTATAAAAGCAGCTAGTCCGCCTGCTTTTTGCGCTTGCGCAATACAGTGCATAGCCAAAGTGGTTTTACCCGATGATTCTGGCCCATATATTTCTGTTACTCGCCCTCTAGGAATTCCATTAATGCCCAAAGCAATATCTAAACCAAGCGAACCCGTAGATATGGAGGGTACATCCATTACTTTTTCATCACTTAATTTCATCACAGCACCCTTGCCATACGCTTTTTCAAGTTTATCAATGGTTATTTGAAGTGCCTTTAATTTTTCGGATTGCTCACTCATAGTTTAGTTATTATTTTGATTGCAAAAGAAAGGTAAGATATTGAGAAATCAAGAGTATGGCAAGAGGAAATGTTAATCTTTACTATTTTTAATCGCAGGGCGATAGCCCATTTGGTTTAATAAACCGTTTTACTGCGAAGGGAGTAATCCGATAAAAGTTTAATAAACAGATTGCTGGCTACGCAGTAATGACGAAAATAGTAGAGATTTGTACTCTTTGAATGAAATGTTTAATATGAAGAAAAAAATTAGTTGGATTGCTCTTATGGTGATTGTATCCGTTGGAGTTTATTTTCACGAACTTATTGGTTATGGTATAAGCCAAGGGAAAGGCCAACTTAATGTGCTATGGAATGCCCAGCCGATTGTGGAACTATTAGAAAATTCTAGCATTGCTGATAGTGTAAAACAAAAGCTATTACTGGTAAACGAAATCAGGTCATTTGCTTTTGATTCCTTGGGCTTAACCCCCAATAAAAATTATACCACCTATTTCGATCAACAAGGGAAAGATATTTTGTGGGTGGTAACCGCTTGCGACCCTTATAAACTTGAACCCAAAGAATGGGATTTTCCGATAATAGGCAGCTTTAGTTATAAAGGTTTTTTCGACATAAAAAAAGCCCATAAATTAGCCAATGATTTAAAAATGCAAGGGTATGATGTTGAAATATCTTCGGTTAGTGGTTGGTCAACTTTAGGCTGGTTTAAAGACCCAGTGCTATCGAATATGATCGAAGGTTCGGTGGGTTCTATGAGCAATACCCTTATTCACGAACTAACCCACGGTACGTTGTTTATTCCTGATAGTATGACCTTTAATGAAAATCTAGCCTCGTTTGTGGGCACTAAAGGAGCATTGAAATTTTTAAAAACAACGTATGGCAAGCAATCGTCAGAAGTAATTAATTACGCTAATAAACTGATTGATAGAGAGCGATTTACAGCATATATGGTATTAGGGGCAAGTTTGCTTGATAGTATTTACCAAAAAATAGAAGGGCTTTCCATCGACCAAAAAGAGAAACAAAAACAGAATTTTATAGCATCGTTTACCACAAATATTGATACAGTTGATTTTATAAATGCAGATAAATATCAGCAATTACTTAAAAATAAAAACATTAATAATGCAGGTTTTATATCCTTCTTAAAATACAGAGAAAGGCAGCACGAATTTGATATACAACTAGCTGCTGAATTTAAGGGCAATTTGAGTACATTTATAGTGCATTGGAAAGAGAAATATCCTAAATGATGATATTATTAACAATATGGTAATATCAGAGATTGAATTGCATGAATGCTTAGTTCTAATTTTGTAAAAAATGAGTATGCCCAATACTGCACATAAAATTCTTATCGTTGATGATGATGAAGATATTTTAGATTTATTATTTTATAATCTCTCTAAAGAAGGATACCAAGTTTTCAAAGCATCTGATGGAGTTGAAGCACTCGAAGTGGCTAAATTAAAATTGCCCGAGTTAATTATATTAGATATTATGATGCCTCGAATGGATGGGGTAGAAGCTTGCAGGCTTATGCGCCAAGAACCCGATTTAACCAAAGCGCATATTGTTTTTTTAACAGCACGGGTAGAAGAATATTCGGAAATAGCTGCCTTTGATTCTGGTGCAGACGACTTTATTTCAAAACCCATTAAGCCGAGGGCACTATTAAGCCGAGTTAATTCTTATTTTAAAAGATCTGAAAGGAAAGACGAACAGACGGGGGTGTTGGAAATGGGGAATTTGGTTATTAATCGAATTAGTTACTCCGTAATGCTCGATGATAAAAAAATTGTGTTGCCTCGTAAGGAGTTTGAGCTGCTTTATTTTTTAGCAAAAAAACCCGATGAAGTATTTAATAGAGATGTACTGCTTAAAAATATATGGGGCACCGATGTGTATGTACTGGCTCGAACCGTAGATGTGCATATTAGAAAAATTAGAGAAAAAATAGGAGGCCAATTTATTCGTACCATAAAAGGAGTGGGCTATAAGTTCGAAACTAATGAATAAGTATTTTTTTACGTTAGTAATTTCCATTACCACTTCGATTATTATTACGTTATTATTTTATTCAGCTGGAGGCTCTCAAAAATTTGTAATTATTATTGGAGGCGCTTCTTTTATTATTAACGGCATCGTTTTTTGGTTAGCACTTGAATATGTGATACTAAGAGATGCTTCCAAAATTAGAGATACCTTATTCCATTATTTGAAAGGTGCAAAAGCTAATAATATATCAAAAATTAATTTCAATTTTGATATTGCAAAAAAAATAGATCGAGATTTAAGCGTATTACAAAAGCGGAAGGATAAAGAAATAATGAAACTTCATGAGAGAGCAAATTTTAGGAGCCAATTTATTGCAGACATATCTCATGAGCTTAAAACACCTATTTTTGCTGCACAGGGTTACGTACACACCTTATTAGATGGAGCCGTTGATGACGAGGAAGTACGCTATAAGTTTTTAAAAAAATCTGCCAATAGCCTAGATTTTTTAGATAAACTCGTAAAAGACTTATTAGAGTTATCTCAAATTGAAACGGGCAACATTGTTTTAATGCACGACCATTTTGATTTAGTGAAATTAGTAGATGAAGTGATTGATGATTTTGAGCAGCAAGCAAAAAAAGTAGAAGTGTCTATTAAGCGAAGCAAAAAGCCATCTGCATCTATTGTGTATGCCGATTTTGTAAGGATTAGGCAAATAATTCAAAATTTGATTTCCAATGCTATAAAGTATAATAAGGTTGGAGGAAAAATAAGAATAAAAATTATTGATAATTTTGATAGTGTAGAAGTTCAAATGGCGGATACAGGTATGGGAATTCCTAACGAAGACTTATCTCAAATTTTTAAAAGGTTCTATCGAGTTGATAAGAGCCGCACTAAAATTAAAAACCGAGCTAGTAATGGGTTGGGGCTAGCAATTGTTAAGCATTTACTAGAAAGTCATAAATCTTCGATACAAGTTAAGAGCGAAATTGGTAAAGGTTCGGTTTTTAGCTTTTCTTTGCAAAAAGATAAACCCAAATCTGATGGGCAAAGACCTAAAACTGAAGCACTGGATATTATTTGAAGACGATGATTTTATCGTAATTAATAAACCTCCATTTATTGCCACTCTTGATGATCGTAATTCAAGATTTAATGTAAACAAGTTGGCCAAAGATTATTGGCCAGAGGCTCAAATGTGCCACAGGCTAGATAAAGATACGAGTGGAGTATTGCTTATTGCCAAGCACCCAGATGCGTATAGGCATGCTTCTATTCAATTTGAAAAACGCAAGGTTAGCAAAATATACCATGCGGTGGTAGAAGGTAGCCACGAGTTTAAGAATAAAATTGTAAATGCGCCTTTGGTAACAACAGGCAAAGGCAAGGTGGTGGTTAATCAGCGACAAGGGAAAGAGTCGGAAACAGCCTTTACTTCATTAGCTATTTATAATAGATACTCCTTAGTGGAGTGCCGCCCTGTTACGGGCAGAATGCATCAAATTAGAGTACATATAGCGGGTTTAAATGCCCCAATTGTAGGGGATGAATTTTATGGAGGAAGTTTATTTTACCTTTCTTCTATAAAAAAGAAATACAATCTTAAAAAAAGTTCGGTTGAAAACCCTTTGATTCAACGATTTGCACTGCACGCATTTGAATTGAGCCTACTTGGATTAACAGGCAAAAAATATAAATTTGAGGCGGAATACCCTAAAGATTTTAGAGTGTTGGTACAGCAGTTGGAGAAAAATAGTTAAAATAGCTTTCTAACCATTCGAAGAAATCTTTGCAATTATCAGGCTTGCTAAATGGCTAAGATTCCTGCGGAATGACTTGTAGGGGTGTTTTAATGGAATAATAAGTACTTTTAGCTGTATTACTTAGAACTTAACCGTTGAAAGTTTAGGTTATTACCTATAAGCTCTGTTAGTAAAAAAAGTATTCATTGCTTTTCTAAACTCTTGCCCTGCACGCTCAAAATTAGGTTTGGCCTGTTCCCATTTGTGTTTTGTGTTTTTAGAAAAACCAGTCATATGGTTTCCTATACTTTCTTTGTTTTTATGCAATTCAGAAACCCTTTTGTCAATATTTAAGGATGCATAATCTTTAGATTCTTTTATATCAGAAATGACAGCATCTACATTTTTGCCAAACTTTTTAAATATTTTCTCGGCTTTCCCTTCAGGTTTTCTTCCCATAATAGTGCTAGTTTTCTTTCCTTAAATTTATAAAATCAAATAGACAATTGGCTAATAAAAATCAAAAAATATTGTGTTCAAGCTTAATATTTTTTTATTTTCATTAAAGTGTTACTATTAATATTAGAATTAGACAATCAAGAGGTAATAGATACTAGACTTAAGACTAAATAGAATAAGTCTAATATCTTGTGTCTTACATCTTCCTATTAATCTTCAAACAAATCTATAAACTCAAAGCTATCTCCATTAAACAATCCTAAATCACTTAGCTTGATGGATGGGATAACCAACAACGCCATAAATGAAAGGGTCATAAAAGGGGCTTTTAACGTAGCCCCCATTTTTTTAGATAAATCATCAATGGCTGTATAATCTTTCGATACTTGGTAGCCATCTTTATCAGACATTAGCCCAGCCACAGGCAATGGCAAAATTTGATCTTCCGTGGCAGAAACCGCAGAAAGCCCGCCTTTGGCTGCAATTACTAGGTTAACAGCTTTGGTAATGGATGCATCATCAACGCCCACCACTGTAATATTATGCGAATCGTGCCCAACCGAAGAGGCAATAGCGCCTTCTTTTAATCCAAAGTTTTTAATAAAAGCAATGGCTGGTTTCGCATTTGAGTAACGATTAATTACGGCCATTTTAAGTACGTCTGTATCTGTGTTAGAAATAGCCCAACCATTTTTAATAGTTGTTGGCAATTCTGTTTTCTTTGTAATTAATTGCCCATCAAAAGCCTCAATTACATTAATGCTTTTTCCTTTAGCTTTCAACTCAAAGTCTTTAGCCTCTTTAGGGGCTGTATCAAATTGATTTATTATTTTAGTTGGCTGACTTTTAATAAGTGTTTTGCCGTTTTCTGCGACAAGCTCACCATTTATATAGGTAGCAGAAGGTAAAAATTCTTCTAAGTTATTTACGATAATAAAATCAGCGTCATCACCTTCTTGTAAAAGACCAACATCAAGTTTATAATGTTCCACTGGGTTTATACAAGCTGCCTGCAAAACTTTAAATACATCAATTCCTTTCGCAACGGCACGGCTTGCCAATTCATTAATATGCCCAATTTCTAAATTGTCGGGGTGTTTATCATCTGAGCAAAACATCATCATCTGAGACCAATCATTTAATAAATCTACCAATGCATCAAAGTTGCGTGCTGCACTACCTTCGCGTATTTGCACTTTCATGCCTAATTCGAGTTTGCCAAGTGCTTCTTCGGCAGTAAAACACTCGTGGTCGGTGCTCATGCCAGCTTTTACATATTGTTTCGCCTGCTCGCCCATTAATCCTGGGGCATGGCCATCAATGGGTTTGCCATACTTTTGAGCTGCTTTTATTTTAGCGTGTACTACTGCATCATTAAAAAGTACCCCTGGCCAGTTCATCATTTCTGCCAAATACTTTATTCGGCTATCCGAAAGTAAGGCATCTACTTCGTTTGTATCAATTTCTGCTCCTGCCGTTTCAAAAGTAGTAGCCGGCACACAGCTAGGCGCACCAAAATTAAATTTGAAAGGCACTTTTTCGCCATTCTCAATCATATACATTACACCCTTGGAGCCAAGGACATTGCCAATTTCGTGGGGGTCAGATACCGTGGATACGGTGCCATGAACCACCGCCATGCGAGCAAATTCTGTGGGCACAAGCAAAGAGCTTTCGATATGAATATGGGCATCTACAAAGCCAGGCATTATAAAATGAGCAGGAGCAGAATCTAATTTTTTAATGCTTTTAATTTTCCCTTCGTCAACAGTAACTTCTCCTGGAAAAATTATTTTCTTTTTAATATCAACTATTTGTCCTTGAATTTTCATTTCTACTTAATGTAATGAGCAATATCTTTATATTTGCATGCTGTGAGTGCAAAGGTTAAAAAAATATCGATTTATGTAATGCTTTTAGCAGGATGTTTGCTGTTTAATAATTGCGCCTCAACTCACAAACCGAAATCGGCAAAATATAAAAAAATACAACCAGGCAAGCCCATACCTTGCCCTACAAAAGACTGTGATTAACTAATGGGTAAAATAATTATCGCAATTGATGGGCATTCGGCCACAGGTAAAAGCTCAACAGCTAAAATGGTGGCAAAGCATTTGGGCTATATCTACTTAGATTCTGGCGCTATGTATCGAGCCACCACGTTATATTTTTTGAGAAATAAAGTTTTATTATCTGATAATAATCAGGTGGATGCGGCATTGTTTCATTTACGGATTGGGTTTAAAAAGAATGAGAATGGGTTGCCTATTACTTATTTGAATGATGAAAATGTGGAGGAAGAGATTAGAACCATGGAAATATCTGGCAAAGTGAGCACGGTAAGTGCCATTAGAGCTGTGCGAGTTGCCATGGTAGAGCAACAACGAAAACTAGGACAACATAAAGGGATAGTAATGGATGGAAGAGATATTGGCTCCATTGTTTTTCCAAACGCAGAACTAAAAATATTTATGACAGCCTCCGCTAATATAAGAGCCGAACGAAGGCAAAAAGAATTAGTAGATAAAGGGCAAAATATACTTTTTGAAGATGTTCTTAAACATGTAATTGAACGCGATAAAAAAGATTCAACTCGCAAAGAAAGCCCATTAATTAAAGTAGAAGATGCCATAGAAATTGATAATTCGAGTATGAGTTTTAAGGAGCAAGTAAAAAAAATCATTACCTTGGCAGAAGTAAAAATCGCTAAATTGGTATGACGATAGACATAGATCATAAATCAGGCTATTGTTTTGGGGTAGAGTTTGCCATTCAAATGGCAGAAGACGAACTTGATGAAGCAGGTGTCCTATACTGCCTTGGCGATATTGTACATAATGGCATGGAGGTAAATAGGCTTGCCGCCAAAGGCCTACAAGTAATTAATTACGAAGAGCTGGCTAAGCTTAGAGATTGCAAAGTGCTAATTCGAGCACACGGTGAGCCACCTGAAACTTATAAACTTGCTCTTAAAAATAATATTGAATTAATTGATGCCTCTTGCCCTGTTGTTTTAAAGTTGCAAAACAGGGTACGTAACGCACACCAAAAAGTAAAGAAAGAAGAAGGGCAAACCGTAATTTATGGCAAGCAAGGGCATGCCGAAGTAGTTGGGCTTACAGGGCAAACTTCAAACGAGGCCATTGTGGTAATGAACGATGAGGATTTAGACTTAGTGGATTTCTCTAAACCGATTACTTTATTTAGTCAAACCACAAAAAGCACCAAAGGATTTGGTGAATTAATTGCAAAGATTAAAACTAGAATTGCAGACGAGGCTCCAGAAATGGAGGATGAATTCAATATCAATGATAGTATTTGTAGGCAGGTTTCCAACCGAGACCCTCACTTAAAAGTTTTTTCAAATCAACACGATGTAATTATTTTTGTGAGTGGCAAGAAGAGCTCAAACGGAAAAGCCTTATTTCAAACTTGCAAGGCCGAAAATGAAAGAAGTTATTTTATCGAAAACGAAACAGAGTTGGATGCTAATTGGTTTAGTAAAGATGATAAAATTGGCATTTGCGGAGCAACCTCAACCCCTAATTGGCTAATGGAGCAGGTAAAAGCTGCCTTGGAACAAATTTAGATTGGCGTTCTAGGTATCGGCCAATAAATTAAACAAATCTATATTAAGGTAAATTAATTGTTTGCCCATTTTTTCAGAAGTTAAAATGCCTAGGTTCTCCATTTGTAGGCAGTATTTTTTTGCGGTGTTTACACTTTTAATTCCTTTGCCCACTAATGCCTTGGGCGCAATATAGGGTTGTTCAAATAATTGCTCAATGGTTTCTTTTCTAATATGTGGCAAGTTCTTATGTATTAATTCAGCGGTATTAGTAAATAATTGGTCTATTTCGTTAATTTTTTTAATGGTGTAAAGGGCGGTTTCTTCCAAGGCAGATAAAATAAAAAACAGCCACTCGCCCCACCAATTTAAGGTAGTAACTTTATTTAATAGCTCATAATATTTTTCTTTATGGGTAATGATATACGCACTTAAATATAGAATCGGGAAGTCTAATAATTGCTTTTGATTTAATAATAAAATGCTCATTATCCTTCCAACTCTTCCGTTGCCATCCCTAAAAGGATGAATAGCCTCAAATTGGTAGTGGGCAACAGCTAGTTTTATAAGTGGGTCATAATCATAGGTTGTATCATCATTTATATAGTTTATTAAATTGTCTAGTTTTTTTTCAATAACGGCAACTCCTCGTGGAGGGGTGTAAATAATTGACCCACCTAAAGAGCCGCTTCCTCTTTTTTTTATCACTGTTTCGGTTTGTGGAGGGCGTATGCCATCATTCAATTGTTTTACTTTTCTATAGATAGCAATTAAACTATTGGCATCAAATTTCTTTTTGTCTTTGATGGAATTATACCCCTGCCATAAAGCCTGCCTGTACCGCAACACCTCTTTGGTGTTCCCTTTTAGTTGTGCGTCTTCGGCTGTAAAGGCCTTGTATAGCTCATCATCGGTGGTAAATATATTTTCAATTTCCGAGCTTGCTTTGGCCTCTCTTAGCACAATGGTGTTAATTAACATTGATTGGTTTGGCAGTTTTTTAGCCAATCCTTTTAGCTCAGCAATGGCTTTATTGGCTTTATTTACGGCTTTTAGTACATCAATGGTAATTACCTTTTCATCTGGTGGCGGTAATAATGGTAGATGATTATAAGGCTGGGTTCTGTCATATCTTGGCTGTTGATTCATAATTATATTTGACAGTTATTTTTGATAAAATCAAATATAGTAAAATAATGACACTAAAATATATTATATGTCAAAATTAGATTGATTATGACTATTTTCGGTTCTTTCATGCGATATTTGACAGTAAAATCTCTTATTGTCAAAATAATTAAAAATTTGACACTTTCTAATCAGAGGTGAATTGAGCGATTAATCAATTCGTTTCAATTACTTAATCTCTTATCTTTGCACCTTATAATTCTCCGAAGTATATAGTGCGAAGGAGAATTAATCTAAAGTCTAATAATCTTGAATCTAATATCTATTTAATATGCCCGGAACTGAATTTTTTGGAGAAGACGAAAAAAGAGAAGTAAACGAAGTCTTAGACTCTACCTGTTTATTTCGTTATAACCATGATGAACTGCGCCAAGGCCATTGGAAAGCCAAAGAGCTAGAAGCAGAAGTAGCCAAATTTACGGGCGCAAAATATGCGCATGCCGTATCTAGCGGGTCGGCAGCGGTAGCTTGTGCATTGGCAGCATCGGGCATTGGTCATGGAGATGAAGTAATTGTGCCACCCTTTACATTTTTAGCAACAATTGAAGCAGTTCTTTATGCTGGTGCTTTACCTGTTTTTGCCGAAATTGATGAAACACTTTGTTTAAGTGCCCAAGGTATTTCTGACGTTATTACAGATAAAACAAAAGCCGTATTGCTCGTGCATATGTGTGGTGCTGCTGCAGATATGGATGGGATTACCAAATTATGTAGCGACAAAGGAATTAAATTAGTAGAAGATGCAGGACAAGCATTAGGTGCTTTTTATAAAGGCAAATCGGTTGGATTGTTTGGTACAGCAGGTGCTTTTTCATTCGATTTTTTTAAAATAACGACCGCTGGCGAAGGCGGCTTGTTAATTACCAACGATAAGGATATCTATACCAAGGCAGACACCTTTTCGGATCATGGGCATAGCCATATTGGTGAAAATCGTGGAATGGAGCAGCATCCATTCTTGGGTTTTAACTTTAGAATTAGTGAGTTACATGCAGCGGTAGGCTTGGCACAAGCACGCAGACTAGGAAAAATTGTGGGTCTCAATAAAAAGAATAAATGCTTTCTTAAAGATCAACTTCGTACGGTAGAAGGCGTAACCTTTAGACGTATGGACGATGAGGCTGGCGATTCTGCCACTTTTCTTAACTTCTTTATGCCCACCGCAGAGTTAGCACAAAAAGTAGTGGCTCGTTTGGCAGAAGAAGGCATTGGAGGAGCCAATTATTGGTACACTAATATGTATCACTTCATTAATCAGTGGGATCATTTGAAAGAACTTCGTTCGGCTGCGCCATTGGCTATTCATAGTTTAGGTGCTCCTCAAGACTATAGCAAATTAGAATTGCCTAAATCGCAAGAAGTGGTAGGGCGTTTAATCTCCTTTGGCATCCGTGCCACTTGGAGCCAAGACGAACTAGTAAAACTGGGCGCTGATTTAAAAAGAATAACCGAAGAAGTGTTAGCTTCTTAAACGAGAAACAGAATAAAACAACAACGTCATTCCTGCGAAGGCAGGAATCCCTAAATTGACATCCTCATTAGGTACAGATTCCTCCGATAGCTATCGGAAGAATGACGATGATGTTAGGATATTGCTAATTACAAATTGATAATTTTAAATTTTGGCGTAGCCAATTAAATATGTTTAGAAATTTTAAAAGTGTAGAAAAAGCAGCTTACGGAAGAGGAAGCTTTGATAAACTAGGAGAGATATTAGCACCACACAGGAATGATGGGGCTAAATATCTTATCTTTTTTGTAGATGAATACTTCGAAGGAAATGAAGCTTTTATAGGGCGTTTGCCTTTGGAGGAAAATGATGCACTAGAATTTATAAGTGTGGCTGAAGAGCCTACCACTGAATTAATTGATACACTTAGAGATAAGTATTTAGCTGAAAAAGGCCTTCCTTCAGGTGTAGTAGGTATTGGTGGCGGTAGTGTACTAGATGTGGCCAAAGCTATTTCCTTAATGTTTACCAACGAAGGATCTTCTACTTTATATCAAGGGCTAAATTTGATTAAAAAAGAAGGCATTTTTGCTTGTGGCGTGCCCACCATTTCTGGTACGGGCGCAGAGGTTTCTATGACGGCCGTACTTACAGGCCCAGAAAAAAAGCTAGGCTTAAAATGCGATTGGACAGTGCTCAACCAAATAGTGCTCGATCCTGATTTAACAGCAACCGTGCCCGATAACCAATGGTTTTACACGGGCATGGATAATTACATACATTGTGTAGAGTCTAAAACAGGGCAATATAAAAACACCTTTAGCGAAGCCTTTGGCGATAAATCGTTAGAAATGTGCCGCAGGGTATTCTTAGAGTTAGATCGAAGCGATCCAGAATCTGATGAGCTAATGATGGTGGCTTCCTATATGGGAGGGCTTAGTCTTACGTATTCAGAAGTAGGGGTGTGCCATGCACTTTCGTACGGTTTATCAAAAATATTACATATTCATCACGGCATCGCTAATTGCATTGCCTTTAATGTGCTAGAAGATGTGTATGGCGATTACGTAAATGAGTTTAAAACCATTGTTGCAAAACACAAAATTGAAATTCCAGCCAACCAATCTTCTGATTGGAGCGAGGAGATTATTGATGAAATGGTGGAGATTTCAATTAAACTAGAGCATATGTGGCGTCATGCCTTTGGTGATAATTGGCAAAAAGTACTTGATAGAGAAAGAATAAAAAATTGGTTTAAAAGAATGTAAACTAGTCATCAGTCTATAGTTTTTTTAGTCCATATATTAAAAGGATTGAAGTTTAGCTATTGACTATCGACTAATAACTATTGACTAAAAGACATGAAAAAAATAGTAAAAGTTGGCGATATAAATTGTGGTGGCGATGAATTATTTTTAATCTCAGGCCCTTGTGTTATAGAAGACGAAATGACGATGATGAAAACAGCAGAAATGCTGAAAGAAGTAGGAGAAAGATTAAATCTTCCTATCATTTATAAATCATCGTTTACTAAAGATAACCGTAGCACCGTAGATAATTACAAAGGCCCTGGTTTAGACGAAGGCTTAAAATTGCTACAACGCATAAAAAATGATTTTGGCTTTCCTATTTTATCGGATGTACATTATCCAGATCAAATGAAAGCAGCAGCCGAAGTATTAGATGTAATTCAAATACCTGCCTATTTAGTAATGCAAACAGGTTTAGTAACCGAAGCAGCCAAAACGGGCAAAGTTATCAACTTAAAACATGCGCAGTTTTTAGCGCCAGATAATATGAAGTTGCCCGCAGCTAAAGTAGAATCAGAAGGTAATTCTAATATCATTTTAACCGAACGTGGTTATGCCTTTGGTTATAATGATTTGGTGGTTGATCCTCGTGCTTTTTATCATATGAACCAATTAGGATACCCTACGGTTTTTGATGTTACACACTCAGTACGTAGATACGGAATCCCTAGTGCAGATCCTTCTGGTGGAAACAGAGAGTTTTTGCCAGGCTTAGCTCGTGCAGGTGTTGCGGCAGGTATAGATGGCATGTTTGTTGAAACGCACCCAGAGCCAGCAAAGGCACTTTGCGATGCTGCTAGCCAGTTATGCGTGTATGATATTGAAGAATTTATGAAACCAATATTAGAGCTACACGCAGTGGAGGTTAAATATAGATAATATTGATTTCTGCATACTTAGTGCCTGTACGAAAATTATCTAATTTTGCAGAGTTTTCGTACAAGCACTACTTAGAAACACTGCTTATAAATTAACAATTACGTGTCAATAAAATGCTATGGCCAAACTTGCTTATTATTTATTTTTAAAGCCCTTATCGTTATTGCCTTTAAGCATACTTTACCTGCTTTCTAATTTTATTTTTTTTCTTCTTTATAGGATTATTAAATATAGGAGAGCCGTAGTTTGGAGTAATGTTAGAAAGTCTTTTCCTACTAAATCAGAAGATGAAATTAAATTGATTGTAAAAGAATTTTATAGTCATTTTTCGGATCTAATGGTCGAAAGCATAAAAATATTCAGCATCTCAGAACAACAAGCTATTGAACGATGTAAAGTGCAAAACCCAGAAGTAGTAGATGCTTTGTATAAATCAGGAAAGCCAATTGTGTTGGTGGGAGGGCATTATAATAACTGGGAAATGATTGCCCTAATATTAAACGCACAAATAAAACATTTAGCAGTAGGCATCTATTCACCACTTAGTAATCCATTTTTTGAGAAAAAATTTAAAGAAACACGCAGCAAGTATGGCACCCTGCTTGTACCGAAAAAGGAAATTAATGCCTATTTTGAAACAAGCAAAACGGACTTAAATGCAACGCTATTTGGGGCAGACCAAAGCCCAACTTTTTTAAAAGAAAACACCTATTGGACTACCTTTCTAAATCAAGATACAGCCGTTATGTTTGGCACCGAAAAATATGCAGTTGAAAACGATTATCCAGTGGTATTTTTTAATGTAACTAAAGTAAAGAGAGGTTATTATCAAGTGGTGTTTGAAGTAATAGAAGAAAACCCAACAACTGCGGAGTATTGCGCTATTACTGAAAAGCACACACGGCTATTAGAAAAACAAATAATGAAAGAGCCCGCCTATTACCTGTGGACTCATAAGCGATGGAAACATACGAAACCAACTAATTTGTCTTAATTTAGATGCCATAACCAAC
>CAZGDC010000002.1:0-48599 GCA_964524405.1 uncultured Roseivirgaceae bacterium | reverse complement strand
GCATAGCCCTGTCCCTTACAAATATGACCATAGATTAAGTGCCTAGTTCAATGAATTTATATTCAATACCACAAACTAGTAAATTTTTAAGGAGGAGTCATCCTTAATTCTTAAACTAATATTGGTGGCCGTTTTCTCCATAGTGATTTACTGGTTTACTACATGTTTACGGTAAATAAAACAAAAACCCCCAAGATGTTTAATATCAAGGGGGTTTTTATAAAAATGGGTGGGAGACGGGGCTCGAACCCGCGACCCTCGGTACCACAAACCGATGCTCTAACCAACTGAGCTACAACCACCATTTGTTTGGTAATGCTAACATCCCGATAACTATTGGGGAGCTACAATACCGTATAATCCTAATTGCCCTGTGGCAAATTGGAGTGCAAATATATTGCTACTATTAATAATTACAATCGCTTAACCCACATTATTCATGTGTTATTTGTTATGAAAGGGATAAGTATAACTCCTAACTCTGCGAGGCAGGGAAAATTTATTTTAATTTTTTGAAATAAAGTGGACTAAAAGAACAAATAAGGTTAAAAATAGAGGCTGCTTATTTCTTAAATCGTCATCGAAAAAATGCGCGTTTCAGGTTTATTATCAATAAGCCTACGGTCTAATGCCATGCATACATTGCGGATGTACATTCTGCCTTCTTCAGAAACCTTAATACTTTTATCTCCAATTACTAACAGCCCATCTGATTCCATTTCTTTTAGCCTATTAAGGCTATCTTCTAAATCATTCATAGGCTGGGAAGAGCTTTCCCAATGGGTTTCTAGCTGGCACATTAAATTTAAAATATGTTTACGAACTATTAAATCTGTTTTAGTAAGTAAATGCCCTCTAAAAATGGGAATCCGGCCTTCGTGCACTGCCTTTGTGTAGTCTTCAATTTTCTTTTCATTTTGAGCAAAACTGTACCAAGAATCGCTAATAGAGGAGCTTCCAAGGCCAATCATAAGTTTTGTTTTGCCTGCTGAGTAGCCCATAAAGTTACGATGAAGCTTTTTGGTTTTCATTGCCTTATAAAGCGAGTCGGACGGAAGGGCAAAATGATCCATGCCAATTTCTACATAGCCATTATCAAAAAACAATTGCTTGCCTAGTTCATATAAATGCCGCTTTTCGTCATCTTTAGGCAAATCATTTTCATCAAACCCTCGCTGGCCAACGCCTTTTATCCAAGGCACATGTGCATAGCTATAATAAGCAATTCTATCGGGCATTAGTGCTACCGTTTTAGCAATAGTATCTCTAATGCTATGTTCCGTTTGAAATGGAAGACCAAATATTAAATCGTGGCTAACAGAGGTATAGCCAATAGCTCTAGCCGTTTCGGTAACTATTTTTACATTTTCAAATGATTGCTCCCTGTTGATTGCTTTTTGTACAATAGGATCATAATCTTGGATACCAAAACTGCATCTGCGAAATCCTGCATCATATAACACTTGTAGGTGTTCTTTTGTTGTGTTATTAGGGTGCCCTTCAAAGCTAAATTCGTATGCTTCACATTTATTTGCCAATTTTAAAATGCCGGTTATAAGCTCCTTTAGTTTTTTAGGAGAAAAAAAAGTAGGAGTGCCTCCACCTAAATGTATTTCCTTGAGGTTGGGTCGTTGAGGTAAAATAGTTGTGTATAAAGCCCATTCTTTTAAAACAGTAGTTATGTAAGGGTCTTCTACTTCGTGCCGTTTGGTAATTCGTTTATGGCAGGCACAAAATGTGCACATACTTTCGCAATAAGGTAAATGTATGTAAAGGCTAATTCCTTCCTCCTCATTACTTTCATTAAATGCATGAATTACCGTTTGCTCCCAATCATTTTGAGCAATGCCTTCTTTATCCCAAAAAGGCACCGTTGGGTAGCTGGTGTAGCGTGGCCCAGGCACATTGTATTTTTGAATGAGCGTAGAGTTCATATTATATGTTTAACTACAGAGGCCACGAAAAGGTCACAAAGTCTCTGTGACCTTTGTGAAATAACTCCGAGTGCTTTATGGTTAATCCCATTTATAATTTCTAACAAAGTTCGCTAATTGTTTAACGTTCTCCACTGGGGTTTCTGGTAAAATACCATGCCCCAAATTAAATATAAAACCAGGCTTTCCTTTAACACTATCTAAAATTGATTTTGCCTTTTTCTCCACCACCGACCACTCTGCAAATAATGCCGTTGGGTCTAGGTTTCCTTGTACTGCTACTTCAAAGTTAAGGGTTTTCCATGCGTTCATCAAGTCCGTTTTCCAATCTACTCCTATCACATCGGCTTGTAGTTTTTTAAAGTAAGGTGATAAATGAGAAGCATTTACTCCAAATAAAATAAGTGGGGTTGTGGGGTTTTTCGATTTAACAATCTCCGTTAGTTTTTCCATGTGTGGAAATACATATTCTTTATAATCGGCCTCATCCAAAATGCCAATCCAGCTATCAAATACTTGTACCGCCATGGCGCCACTTTCTATTTGAAAATTAAGGTAATTGCCCATAACTGTAGCTAATTTATCAAGCAAATTATGCCAAACCTTAGGCTGGTTATACATCATGGTTTTTATTTTCACATAGCTTTTAGAAGGCCCTCCTTCAATCATATAACTAGCCAACGTAAAGGGAGCACCAACAAACCCTATGCAAGGAATATCGAGTTCTTTGCGCAGCATACTATGCGCCTTGCCTGTAAAAGCAAGCTCTTGTGCGGGGTCAATCACTTTTAGCTTGTCAACATCTGCCTGTGATTTAATAGGGTTGTGAATCAATGGGCCATACCCTAGTTTATATTCAAAACTGATGCCCATAGGGCCTAATGGTATTAAAATATCAGAAAAAATAATAGCCGCATCTAGTTCAAATTGCTGTACTGGCAACATGGTTACTTCAAAGCATACCTCTGGATTAGTGCTAATATCAATAATGCTATGCTTCTTTTTAATTTCTTGGTAGGCGGCTTGGTACCTGCCTGCTTGGCGCATAAACCACACGGGCGTGTGATCGGTTGGCTCCATTCTACATGCTTTTAGAAAACTATCGTTAAATGCCATTATTTTAGATTTTTAAATGAGTTTGAGATTGCTGTTTTTAATTTATCCAGTTCTGTTGCGCCAATAGCGATGGATAGAAACCATGCTTCGTATTGCGAAGGAGGAATAAATACACCTTCGTTCATCATTGCCCAAAAGAATTTGGCAAAGCGCTTGGTGTCGCACTGCTTGGCATCTTCAAAATTATTAATAGGCTTGCTATTAAAAAATGGGTTTATCATTGCGCCAAAATGATTAACTGTTATGTCAATATTATTGTTTTTACTTTCCTCTAATAGGGTGTTTTTTATGTTTTTACCAAGGTCATTAAACCACTCATAGGGGTTCGTTTCCCTAAGTATTTTTAAGGTTGCAATGCCCGATGCAACCGCTATAGGATTACCCGACAAGGTGCCTGCTTGGTAAACAGGGCCTAATGGAGCTACCATTTCCATAATTTCTTTTCTAGCACCATAGGCTCCTACTGGAAAACCACCTCCAATTACTTTTCCTAAGCAAGTAATATCTGCTTCTACGCCCAGTAGTTCTTGTGCTCCCCCAAAGGTGGAACGGAAGCCTGTCATCACTTCATCAATAATTAATAAAATTCCATTTTGTAAACAAAGAGCCTTTAGCTCTTTTAAAAAATCTTCTTGGGGCAATACTACGCCCATATTGCCTGCAATAGGTTCTATTATTACCGCAGCAATATCTGTATTGTTTTTAATATGTTGTTGAACAGATTCGAGGTTGTTATACGTAGCAATTAGGGTGTTTTTTACCGCCTCTTCGGGCACGCCACTGCTGCCTGGTAAACTTAATGTGGCTACTCCAGAACCTGCGGCTACTAAAAGCGAATCGGCATGGCCATGGTAGCAACCATCAAATTTGATAATCTTATTTTTTCCTGTAAAAGCACGTGCTAATCGAATGGCACTAAATACGGCTTCGGTGCCAGAGTTTACCAAACGAACCATATCCATTCCTGGGAATGCATCACAGATAAGTTCAGCTAACTCAATTTCTGCTTCGGTGCTTGCTCCAAAACTAAATCCTTTTTTTAAGGCTTTAGTTACAGCTTCTAGCACTTTTGGATGCGCATGGCCCAAAATAATAGGGCCGTAGGATTGCACTAAGTCAATATATTTATTGCCATCTACATCATACACATAGGCTCCTTGCCCGTGGTCAATAAATATGGGTGTGCCACCCACCGACTGAAAAGCACGAACAGGGCTATTTACGGCTCCCACCATGTGCTTTAGGCCTCGTTTGTATAGTGCTTGTGATTTTGTTGTGTTCATTTTATTATATTCTAAACGTCATTCCTGCGTAGGCAGGAATCTGTCCTGCCGGATGTTGCAGATACCGCCAATGGCTGATTTTAATACTCTCTTTGTCATTACAGCATTCGATATTTACGGTTTCCTGCCTACGCAGGAATGACGAGCTGGTTTGGGTGATGGGGTTAATGTGATCATTGCTATGCATTATTTAAAACCTTCGCAGCATCCTTCGCAAAATAGGTGATAATTAAACTGGCACCTGCTCGTTTCATCGAAAGTAAAGATTCCATCATTACACGTTCTTCATCAATCCACCCTTTTGCTCCTGCTGCTTTAACCATGGCATATTCGCCACTTACATTATAGGCAGCAATGGGTTTATCAAAATTATTTTTTAAATCTCTAATTATATCTAAATAAGCCAGTGCTGGTTTAACCATTAAAATATCGGCTCCTTCGGCATCATCATACCCTGCTTCTAATAATGCCTCGTTACGGTTGGCTGGATCCATTTGGTAGGTATGCCTATTGCCAAACGAAGGGGTAGAATCGGCTGCCTCTCTAAAAGGGCCATAAAAAGCGGAGGCGTATTTAACCGAGTACGCCATTATTGGGGTGTTCTCAAACCCGTTGGCATCTAATACAGTTCGTACTGCTTCAATGGTTCCATCCATCATGCCCGATGGGGCAATCATATCGGCTCCGGATTTAGCATGCGATACGGCTTGCTTTTGAATGTTAGTTAGTGTGCTATCGTTATCCACATCCTTATCAAGGATGATTCCACAATGCCCGTGGTCGGTGTATTCGCAAAAACACACATCGGTAATTATAGTAAGCTGTGGATACTCCTTTTTAATAAAATGTATGGCCTGTTGTATAATACCTTTATCATTCCAAGTTTCTGTGCCTTCGGCATCTTTTTGTAGGGGAATACCAAAGAGCAAAACCGCTTGGATGTTAAGGGCTACTACTTCGTCTAATTCTTTTGAAACTCGATCCAACGAAAATCGCTTGATTCCTGGCATCGAAACAATTTCCGATTCAATTTTTTCGCCTTCTTCTATAAATAAAGGATAAATAAAATCGGCCACTTGTAATTTGGTTTCTCGCACCATATTACGCAAAGAGGCAGATTTTCGTAATCTTCTGGTTCTATTCATTTTCAATTTCCTTTAAAATATCTGCCATTAACTTTTTGCCTCCATTAGTTAATACTTGGTTTGCAAATACTGCGCCTAATTCTTTGTACTTATTTACCTCTCCAACTTCGTTTATTACTACGGAAGTACTTCCATCCAACGCATAAATTCCCCCTTCAAAATTAATAATATCCCTTTTTATGGTGGCTTTTGCCCCAATAGGAGCAGTGCAACCTCCCTCCAATGTTTTCAAAAAATTACGTTCCACTTGCACGCATATTTCGGTAGGTTTATGGTTTAGCGAGCTGCATGCCTGTGCCATATCGGTATTAGCTTTTAAAGCGGTTACCATTATGGCTCCTTGTGCGGGCGCAGGCAGCATCCAATCTAAAACGACATGGTTTGAGGGTAGTACGTTAATCCGCTTTAATCCTGCTAACGCAAAAATAGCCCCTTGCCAATCATTATTAGTAAGTTTTGCTAATCTTGTGTTTACATTGCCTCTTAAAGGGGCAATTGTATGGTTTTTATATTGGGCTAGCCATTGTGCTTTTCGTCTTAGACTACCAGTGGCTATGGTGGCTACCGCATTTTTATCTTTTAAAAAATTAGATAAGCCTTCTTTATGTACGATCACATCTTGATAATCTCCTCGTTCGAGTACAGCTACTTGACAAATGGCTGTATGCAAATTGGTGGGTACATCTTTAAGTGAGTGTACCGCTATATCAATTTTGCCAGCGAGCATGGCATCGTCTAAATTTTTAGTAAATAAACCCACCGTGCCTAAACGGTGCAAAGGCTTAGACAAATCTTGATCTCCATGCCCATCCACTTTTATAAGTTTGGTTTTATGCCCTCCTTTTTCTAAAAGCTGCTGAACCTTTTGTGCTTGCCAAAGTGCTAACTGGCTACTTCGGGTGCCAATGCGTATAATGTTGCTCATGCGCTAGGTTCTTTCGGAGGCTTAATTTCAAACACTTTATACATTAAATCGATACTGGCATTGGCATCGCCTGTATTCGAGCGTATATGTTTAGCAAATTGTGTGGTTATTTTGTGCACAATTCTAGCTGTAATTTTATCTACTTGTTCTTTAGAAAACGCATTGTCTTTTACCTTTTGACGTGCTATTTCTTTATCTCGAAGCTGTTCGAGTGTGTTTTTCAAAGAATTAATTGCAGGTGTAAACTTGCGAATATTAAGCCACTGAAAAAATTCTGTTTTATGCTTTTCAATAATTTCCTTCGCTAAAGGAACTTGCTCTTTTCTGTTTTGAATGGTTCGATCGGTAATTTCAGAAAGTACATCAATGCCAATTAGGTTTACATTTTTTAATGTAGCTATATTTTTATCTACATTACTTGGCAATGATACATCTAGGATAGTGAGTTTTTGGTTCTCCGAAATATGTTCTGATGTAATAGTTGGCGCAGAAGCCCCTGTTGCCACAATTAATACAGAACACTGTGTAATGGCTTTTACTAATTGATTATAAGGAAAAATGGTTACTTGCGCTAATTCAGGAATGTTTTCATGAGAAACAATGCTTCTATTAACCACAGAAATGTTTTTACAAGGCGTATATTCAATTATGTTTTTTAGTGTATTTTGCCCCATTTCGCCTATCCCATATACTAAAATGGACTTATTTTTTAGCTCCGAACATGATTCGTTTAGGTATTGGGTGGCAGCATAAGCTACTGAAGTAGTACCCGAACTTAGGGTAGTTTCATTTTTTACTCGCTTACTTGCCTGTAAAACATGGTTAAAGAGGCGTTCCATAAAGGTATTAACAACACCCACCTTTTTGCTTTGATGAAATGCTTCTTTTAATTGCCCAACAATTTCATAATCGCCCAATATTTGGCTATCAAGACCTGTGGATACCTTAAATAAATGGTCAACGGCAAACTTAGATTTAAGTACATACGAATACCGGGCAAACTCTTCCACCGATCCATCAATCCAAAACTCGCTCAAAAGACTGATAAGTTTAAAAGGATGTTGTGCAAAGCCGATTATCTCGGTTCTATTACAGGTTGATAAAACCATTACGCCCTCAAAACCTTTTGCTTTTGCTTTTGTAAGAAGGCTTATCTGATTTTCAAGAGAAACACTAAACTTTCCTCTCGTTTCAGCATCTGCTTTTTTATAGTTAATACCAACTACGTAAAAAGTAGAATTGGATGAATTCATATTTCGTTCTTTCAAAAAATATCTGCAAATATAAAGAGAAGTAATGTTATTTAATATTACGCCATCGGAACTAATAGTTTCGCATAAGGTATTTTATATAAATAACTAGCGTAACTTATGCTCTTTACTAATAAAAATTGCCATCAAACACAAATTTAGCACTTATACAAACTATTTTTGCATAGTATATCATAAATAAAAAGCAATAAGCTAGTTTATACTTGTTAAAAAATATAGAAAATACCGCAAGAGGTTCGGTTGAGCTATTTAATAAAAACGATGAATTAATCGTTGTAAGGTTGAATAATAGTAGCAATGAGCCATCTATTATTTCTAAACATATTGTTAGGGAGCTTGTGCATCTTTATATATGTTTAGAAGGGTTAATTTCTGTGGAAATTTTAGAACAGCATTATAGTTTTACCTTAAAAGAGGACACTTCTACACTCATTTTTATTAAAGATTTTAAACCTAATTTAACGTTTCATCTCCAGCCATTTACTAAGGCTATAGGGGTTTATATCTCGGTAGAGAAGCTTCATTCCTTATTTTCTCAAGAAAGCACACAACTTCCTGTTTTTTCAACTATTGGTATGGGTAAACGCATTATTGAATCTGCATTAAATAGTGCAGGAGTGCGAGAAGTGGCAACCCAGTTGTTTCAAAAGAATTTATCTGAAACGTATCAATCCATTTATGTGAACGGGAAACTGCTTGAGTTATTAGGCACTTATTTTTATGCCACAGATAATCAGGGGAAAGGGAATTGCCCTTATATTGCGAATGAAGAAAGTGCTGCCAAAATTAAAAAAGCAAAAACTATCATTATAAGCAATTTATCGCAAGCTCCTTCTTTACATAATTTAGCAAAAATGGTGGGGCTAAATGTAAAGGCACTAAAGGAGGGGTTTAAGCAATTATACGGTAGGCCTGTAATTACTTACCTGTTTCATTACCGAATGGAAGAAGCAAAAAAAATGCTAAGTAAAGGTGTATTAAATGTTAGCCAAATAGCTCCTATTGTGGGATACAGTTCTGCAAGTCATTTTATTACTGCGTTTAAACGTAAGTATAATGTTACTCCTAAGCAATATTTAAAATAATTATAATCGAAAATTTGGAAAATTTAAATCAAAAAACAAAAACTAATAAAAAAGGTGTTTTATTAGTTAATTTAGGTTCGCCCAAAAGCCCACATCTCAAAGAAGTAAAAAAATACCTTATTCAATTTTTAATGGATGGGAATGTAATAGATTCTTCATTATTAATAAGATTTTTTTTGGTGAGAGGTATAATTGTGCCACAAAGAGCTAAAAACTCTACTCGGCTGTATCAAAAAATTTGGACTCCCCAAGGGTCTCCACTTATTGTAAACAGCCAAAAGTTAGCACTAGGAGTGGGTTCAAAAACAAAACAACCATTGGCTTTGGCCATGCGTTATGGAGAACCCTCTATAAAAAAAGGCATAACAGAATTAGTTGAAAAAGGCGTAACAGAAGTATTAGTGATACCCCTTTACCCTCAGTATGCTATGAGTAGTACGCGTACCGTAATAGAAGAAGTTGAAAAGGTGAAATCTTCCTATTTCCCCAATTTAAAATTAACCTATTTGCCCGCTTTTTATAATAATGATAAATACATTAAGGTATTATCTAAATCTATAAAAACCCAAATTAACAGTAGTAAGCAAGACCATTTGCTGTTTTCTTATCATGGGCTACCCGATCGACATTTAAGAAAAACTGACCCTACGGGCACCCATTGTTTACAATCGAAAGATTGCTGCACCACGCCCAATATAGCTCATAAAACCTGCTATAAACACCAGTGCATTAAAACCACAGAGCTAGTAGCGAAGGAGCTTGATTTAAAAAAAGGCAGTTTTTCTATTAGTTATCAATCTAGGTTGGGTAACGATCCTTGGATACTACCATCTACTACCGAAACCATTAAAAAAATGCCTTTAAATGGGATAAAAAATTTGGCAATAATTACCCCCGCCTTTGTGAGCGATTGCCTCGAAACCATAGAAGAAATTGGAATGGAAGCGAAAGAGGATTTTTTAAGTAGTGGGGGGACAACATTTACACGAGTTGAATGCTTAAATGATAATGACGAATGGGCTGAGATAATTGCTCATTGGATTGAAAAAGAGGAGTTATTAACCCAACGGATATAAGACATAAGACATAAGATATAACCCAACGGACATAAGACATAAGATATAAGACTAAAGACTTTTATTTTCAACAAGTTAAAAATATATTAATCACGATAAATTACCATCACGTTAATATTTAAAAGCACCTTTTAGAAAAAAGTATTTTATCTAAATCTTGATTTGGAGCGTTAGGTACAAATTTCGATTTGGAGAGGTAATAATGCCTGGCCCAGGGTAGCCCGTAGCTCTTCGAGTAAAATAATAAGTATCTAATACATTATTTATACCACTTTCTAATTTAAGCTTTTTGTACGTGTATGAAACTGAAATATCTAACACATTATACGATGGAATTTTACCAATAACCCCACTTAAATTACTTTCAACTGCATTGGATGCATCTGTAAATTGAGAGGAGAGGTAGGTAAACTGAATATTTGATAAGAGGTTTTTATACCCAAATCTAATTCCTGTTTTTAAATTAATGTTTGGCACAAATTCTACTTTATTGCCTTCCACTCCATTTTCTTGCGACTGTGTATATTCAGAATCTATCAACGATAGGTTGATAAAATAGTTAAAACTATAATCAAATTCATTTACAAAGAGTTTACTCAAGTTAAAATCTATTAACGACTCTAGCCCATACATAACGGCATCTCCCACATTGCCTCGTTCTGTTTTTACACTTCCATCGGGCAAGGCTCTTTGTATAAATCCTATTCTATCCTGATAAAAAAGGCTAAACACTCCAACATCATAAGAGATGGTATTATTAAAATTTCCTCTCACACCAGAGTCGATCGTAAAGCCTTTTTCATCGCTAATATTAGGATTAATAATAAAGGCTGGATTTGAAATACTTATATCCGAAAATGTAACCGAACGATAATTTTGCGAAATGTTTCCATAAACTTCCAATGCTTTTTGAGGTTTATAACTTACCCCAATTCCCAGAAGTATAAACGAACGTTTCCTCAAGTGATTATCTTCAATGGTTTCGTTATGAATTACGTTACCCGCTCCATCAATATTTATTCTTTTAAAATAGCCTACGCTTTCCGTTTTAATATATTCAAACCGCACCCCTGGCGTAATGGATAGTTTGTTAGATAGGTAAAAAATATTTTCACTAAATACCGAAACATTCAAATTAGGAAACGTATGCTGCGATTGGTCTGGATAATTAGGAAATTCATTAAGGTAAAAATCAAAATCGGCACCACTGCCATCAGAACCTGGCCCTTGTTGACTTGTATTATTGGCATTATAGTATTTTGCACCAATTAAAAAAGTGGCTTTTTTGCCCAAAACTGTATATTTAGTTAGCAGGCGTGCTTCCAACCCAAAATTATTAAATTCGCCTTTAATTAAATCTCTTTCCATATTTGGATCTATTTGGCTTACACGGTTTGTTCTAAATCCTACTGCATCACGAGAGGAATTTAAGCCAAAAAAGCTAATGCTTAGATTCGTTTTTTGTGATAACTGATGCTCTAATTTTACATTATATAATAACCAGTTTACTTGAAACCAATTTCGGGCACGGTTACTCTGAAGTGGGTTTTCATTAAACATTTGGTCTGTTAGCCCACCCGCCTGTTGTGATAAATAAGTAAGGTAGGTAACCTCTGCTGAGAGTTTTGTATTCTCATTTAGCTGATATCCAATATGTGTGTATAAATTTATAGATTCAAATTCCGAATTTGGTCTAAATCCATCTCCTTTTTTATAATTAAAAAAGGAATAATAGCTCAGTTTTTTATACGTGCCTCCTACGCTTGTAAAATTGGTATATAAGCCATAGCTGCCAACGGTATTTCGAGTAACAAACTCAATTGGTTTGTGTGGGTTTGGTTGCTTCATTACAAAATTTATCATTCCTCCAAATTGAGTGCCGTATTGTAAAGATGCCGCCCCTCTAATTACCTGTATTTCCTGCAAGCCTTCTGCTGCTGGCGAATAATAGCTCTCTGGATAACCTAGTACATCTGCACTAATGTCATACCCATTTTGTTTGGTGTTAAAGTTGGCCGTTCTATTGGGGTCTAGGCCTCTACCCCCAATATTTAGCTGTAAGCCTGCATCATCATTTTGGTAAATATTTAATCCTACTATTTGGCTATATATTTGTCGTGCATTATTGGTCGCCAAGTTTGCCATTGAGTGCTCTACCAGTACCACTTCTGTTTTTTTGCCTGCAAAAATAGAAGTGCCTTCTACATCGTTCAAGCGTTTTAAATTAAATAGTTCTTCTTTTTGTGCCAACACTACTACTTCTGATAGCTCTTCTGTAACCAATGATAAAGCTACATTTATAACGGTATCTTGGTTTAACTGTATGTTTTTCTTTAAAACTTGTAATTCATACGAAAAAAAGGCAATGGTTAGTTCTTTCTTATCGGTTGTAAATTCATAATAGCCTTTGTTATTTGTAGTGGCTAGCTGTCCTTTTTTTACATCATAAACGCCCACGTGCTCTAATGGTTTATTGGTTGCGGTAGCACGTACGTTGCCTGATACTTTATACTGAGCATTAGCAGTAAATATGCCTAATAACAAAAAGAACAATAAAGCTGTTTGGATTGATTTTATCACTAATTTAAAAAATTAACGTGTTGGTTGAAAAATGCCTATAATGCGCTTATAGGTATTAACAAATGGCTTATACATGTTTTTCCAAAAAGAATTATAGGCGGTATCTTCTTCTTTACCTAGCCCAAAATTAATGGTATCTACTTCGCTGGAGCGAACCAATGTGCCAAACATCCAATCCCAAATAGCTAATTTAGCTCCCATGTTTTTATCATAATGTTTAGGGTTGGTGCTATGATGAATTTGGTGTTGAAATGGGCTAATAAATATATATTCTACTATGTTAAAGTAGGTAAATCGTATATGAGAATGCCTTAGGTTAGCACCAAAGGTTAAGAATAAAAAACTAAAAATATTAACCCCAAAAAAAGTAAGTTTATTAATATGCCCAGCCGAAAAATAATCGAATACCCCTGCCACTAAACCTACCACAAGTAGGGCTCTTACATTATTTGCAATTAACTCTAACGGGTGAATTCTATATTGTGTTAAAGGGTTTAATTCAGTTGCCGAGTGGTGTACTTTATGAAACTCCCATAACAAAGGAATTTTATGTTGTGCATAATGCAGTATGTAAGATGAAAAATCACTAACAAGTGTTAATGTTATGGTATAAATTAGCAATAGTATAAAAGGCGAAATGTTAAAGGTATGTATGCCAAACTGCCTCATTAAAAACTCGTTTACATAAAAAGCTAAGTATAGGCTTAAAATCAATAATGGGCTTATCAATATTATTTTTACAAACGCATTAAAAAATAGAAGCGTATAATCGGTTGTGGCAGATGCACCAGTCCATATTTTTTTAGGAATTAAATAACCTAAAAAGGACTTTTTTATATTGGCTTTTTTATACACATAATAGGCCATTAGCAAAGAGGATAATATATAGCCGAGGTAAATTCTTTTTTCAGGATTCCACAAATAACCCAAGGGCATTTTTAAGCCCTCTTCTATTATATCTATAATTTCCTTTAACACCATAATTTTATAAAGAGCAGAAATGCGCCTTGCGTTAACCTTTTGTAGAAAAACAAAAAAAGGTTGCCCTAACATATTAGATAGGCAACCTTTTTTAAATTTTGCTAAGGTATTTTAATCTCCATCGCCACTTGAAAAATCAACGTTTATATCAAATGCGTGTAGCATATCAACTTTTAATAATTTAACAGCGACTTGCAGTGCATCAAATGATTCTGTCATTTTCGCATTATCAGTTTCAATTTGAACAGAAAAACTAGCATCCATTAATTGTATTTTATCGCGAGTTATCTCAAACTGACTATTAATGGAGGAGGCTAAAGCTGCATTATCTAAATTTTCTAAATACGATTTAAAGCTTTCACCTGAAGTAGTACTTTTATAATGAGTGCCATTAAATACAGCCTCTACGGCTTTAAGCGCCTCTAATGTTAATTCTCTAGAAACATCATTTTTATGATAAGCTTCTACTTTAGTAGGCAAAGGTGTGGCTGAAAATATGCCTGCAGGGATACCAATTTTATTAGTTCTCAATCCTTTTTCATAATAGAAAACAAAATCGTTTACTACGGTATTAACCGAACTTGTTGCCGTGTTATCCGTGCTGTTTACAAACGTATCTCTATACGAGCCCGTCCAATCGGTTAGTATCGTTTTGGTTAAACTAGCCATTTGACTAACAACATTAGTTAAGTACGTTTTGTGTTTGGCGGCATCAGTATGAGTTGAAAACTGCTCTAAAATTAGCATATCCGTATCAGCTACATTAAATATTAAATAATCTACGGCAGGAAAACCAATGGCATCAAAATTATTAACATGTGTTAAGTCTGCCGTTCCAGAGGCAATATTTGCTTCTATCTCTGTTATGTTTGATGGATATGTATTCATTTTAAAGTAGTAGTTAATCTCTTCTGCTTTACCAATGTTAAACATTTCTACATATTGCCATGTTTTGTAGGCATTGAACCAAGCGGTTCTTAAATCATCTAACGTTGATTGATTCGTGTTGGAGGTAAAATTGCCCGTGGCTATTTCTAACTCAGTTAATTTAGAGTCCAAATCTGTATAAGCAGGAATAATTATATTATCTGCCATATTTACAAGCATTGCACCTCGATCAAAACCATCAAGGGTCTCATCTGTGCCGTCTTTATCGCATGAAATAGTAGCCGTTACGACTATTGCTATTAAAAAAAAATTTCGTATCATAATTTGCTGTGTTTAAATTTCGCATAGAGCATAAAAAGTAGTTGCCGTGTTTTTCTTACACAGCAACTACTTAAATGTTTTACTAACTATACTACTACTAGTTAGTAGTATTACATTGCTGCTTGTGCAACTGTAAAATCAAATCTTGCTGCAATAGCACTAGACATGGTTTCTAACGTAGCTGGTGTTACATCCCAAAATCCATCACCCACCATTAGCTGAGCTATAAATGCTTCTGATTCTGCTTTAGAGAAGTAAGGTGACGTAGTGCCCGGCTTACGGGTAAATTGTAAGCTATAAATAAACCCAACACCTTCTGATAAATCATGAAATGCTGCTGCTTTATCAGAGGCTAAAAGTGGTTTGGCTTGTTGCAAATAATTTACAGCTCTTAATGCCATTGCTAACGAAATTTTTTCTCTAATAATTTCGGCTTGCTCATCTCTTACCGTATAGTCTTTAGCATTAATAGCCGCTCTTCCTAATTTAAAAGCATTAAAAACTTCATTAGGTAAATTAGGAAAACCATTATTTACCATTCTTTTTAGATATTTATTTAGGAAGTTATCCGCACTACCCTCTGATGGTACAGCAGGATTAGCTTCTGTGCCATATAGGTAACCGTATCCTTCATCCCAAAAATGCTCCATTGCCGTGTAGTTTTTGCCCTCTAAAAGCACGTCATTATTATTATCTGCAAGGTTAGTGCCTGCTTCTAATTTATCAGGGCTTAAATAATGATTCAGGATTTGATCCATCATAAGGGCACCAATAAGAGATTTTGAAACCGCTTGATCGTATTCAAATCCTTCAGCATTCATATAACGCATTTTTCCGCCAAGCTCTTGCAAGCCACCTGCATTGCCCGCAGTTGCTACATTATCCCAATAAGGAAACACTTCTGAAACTTGAGCCGATATCCACTCATCAAAATCTTCTTTTATAGCTGCTGCGCTAGTAGAGTTACCAGAAAAATAATCGGTAGAACCTGCCACTTTACTTCTAACACTTTTTGAGGAAGCATTCAAAGCTGCATTATCAAAATTTGCATCTCCTTGTTGATGATCAAACATTGCATCTAATTGCATTTCTGTTTTAGTTGGATCCTTTAATGCACTTGCTAACTCAGTAGCCATTAAAATTCGAGTTGTTTGGCCTCCAAAACTTACACTTGAAGCCCCATTTCTAGTAAATGCATACGTATCTGGTGCAACTACATTGTTAGTTGGTGTAACTTCATCCGTTTTACAAGAGGTAAATACCACCAATAATAAGACAAGTACAACGCCTATTCTATTCATTACTTTTTTCATTACTAATTTATTATTTTTATTTAGACTAATTACAAATAGGCTGCAAAAGTATATTCGAAAAATTAAAAAAGAAAGGGTAAGTGCAAAATAAATTTGTTTGTTCTTGGTTTGCTTTTTGTTTTAAAAGAATTGATATAAATTTTGGTTGTCCTAATTATCGCTTACAAAATAATTAGACATCTGAACAATCTGTCTTTTTTTACTTGGCTTACTACTCAGCAGTGTTTGCATTTCTTGTAATTCCGAATTATTGAATAGTAGGGTAAAGCTTTTATGCCCTAATGGGATAAAAATTTTACGTTTATAATACGTGTTAAGGTTTAAATATTCCCAAAACTGACCATTTAAAGATTTTATATAATTGCTAAAATGCTTGTGCTCCTTGTCGGTAAAATTGAAAACAAGGTTATTAAATTCAATATGTATTTTATTGCAATCAGGACAAATAAATACACGCCCATTCTTAGTTTCATTTATTATTTTTATCATGCTAAGTGCTATTTTATTATCGTAACTATCGTGTATTCTCTTTCTACAAAATCTCCCGTTTTGCTTAATACATGCTCGTTTTTATTAATTACGTGGCTTATTTTAAAAGAAGTTCTATTAATAAGGTTTTTTCTCATCGTATTAAGTCGTAATTTTTTGTTTTATTCCAATAGGCGAATAGTATAAAAGTGTCTATGATTTTTATACTATTTTAAAATGCAAAATCTGTACTAATTTGCTTGAGCCAAGTGTCAATTCGCTCATCCGTTTTTTCACTTTCATTATCCTCATCTAAAGCAAGGCCCATAAACATGCCGTCTCGCTCGGCTACTGATTCATCATGGTCGTAACCTTCGGTTGGCCATTGCCCAATTACAGTAGCTCCCTTTTCAATTATCTTATCATAAATCATCCCAATGCCATCCACAAAAAAATCGCAGTAAGTCAATTGGTCTCCAAGCCCAAAAATGGCTACTGTTTTCCCCGTAAAATCAATATTGTCAAGATTAGGAAAGAAGTCTTCCCAGTCGCTTTGTAAATCGCCATCGTACCAAGTAGAAGTACCAAGAATTAAAAGAGTGTAATTTTCAAAATCAACCTCTGCCGCTTTACCTATATCGTGCAAATCAATCATTTCTTTGCCTATTTTCTCGGCTATTTTCTCAGCTACTTCTTCTGTAGTACCTGTATCGGATCCATAAAATAAACCAATTTTCATTTGTTTTTATCTCTTAAAATTAAATATGTATGTAAAATAGTTTTTAGCTATGTTTTTTAATGTGCATTGTAGTATAAAACACTAAACCGCACACCAATTAACTGGTATGCTACTAATACTGTTAGGGTTGTAATGATTCTAACCGTAATTATAACGGTTCTCGCCTCAATATTATTAAGAATTATTCTAAATAATATATTTATTATTCATTATTAAGAATTATTCTTAATAATATTGTGTCAATAATGAAATATCGTAATAGCATTAGGAAAGCAAAAAATAAAGACGGAGTATAGGTGGCATTGATGCTATAAAATAGGGTACCTATTCACCCAAGAGTTATTTCGGCTAAAAAAAGTACTTTTTTCGCTAAAGTTTATCAAAAAAACTATCTGTTTTTATCTCGAAAGCACCTCGGCTGAATAGTTGCAAAATAGGGTCATTGTTTTTGGCAGCATTTAACTTTTTTTAAGATAGTATGTTTAAAACCCTTGCTCATTGAAGTTATTTTATTAACCTCTTTAGGTGGGAGTTTTTTTAATACTTTTGTAAATAAATTATTTAGTACCCTTATTTTTTTATACAAATTTATTGAAAAGGTTGCCACTATAATTTTATATAAAGCTTAAAAAGGAAGATAGAGAATACTTTATCAATATATTATCTCATTATAATAACTAACTTAAAACAAACAAAAAAATGAAAAAAACAATTTTATTCCTATCAGCAGTAATGGCATTTGCCAGTTGTGGTTCAGATGCAAAAAAAGAAAACACAACCGAAGCTGAAAAAACCTCTAAAGTAGAAGAAGCAAAAAAAGAAGAAGCTACGGGGCCTTTAAAGTTTGATAAAAGCAGCTTTAACTTTAGTATTACAGGTTATGGCGGAGAAAACAAATCCTATGTTGTAAGTCAAATAGTATTTAAAGAATTTGAAGTTACTTCTTCAGAAAACTTATTATTAGGAACTAGCTTATCCTTTAATCCTGGCTCAATCGACACCTCAAAAGAGATGGGCAATGGAACAGGAGGAGAGTGGCCTGCTGCCTTTGCAGAAATAAGAAATGGCAATATTGTTAATGGTTTTGTAAATCATATGGCTGAAAAAGAATCAGTTTTAGCAGAAATTACCAGTATAAGCGATGATAAAATTGAGTTAAAGGCTACGATAAATGGCGTTTCAAAAGTGATAGAAATGACCTATACAGTAAATGCTGATGGCATTCTATCGGCCAAAGGAGAACTGGATGTGTTAGACTTTAATACAAGCGAAGCTTTTGAGAGCTTTGGAAAACTCTGTACCGCTGCTTTTCACCAAGGTACAACTTGGTCGGAGGTAGGGTTAGCGTTTTCGGTAGCTGTTAAGTAGAGCCTGCCCATAAAGTTTGCTATCATAGGATTGCGAAATCAATAAAAACGGAGTCTCGATATATCGAGACTCCGTTTTTATTGTAAAATAATTGTAAAATAATTCAATCTACTAGTTAGTGCAACATCTCAAAATTAATCTGGTATTAAACGCCTTGTATCTACACCCACTAAATTTCATGAATTGCGGGTTAAGTCTTGTACTTCAGATGCCGTATAAAATAGGATAGAGGATTTAGAAAGAATATAAAAGCCCCTCCACTAAGTAGCAGAGAGGCTTTAGCCTTAATTAAACAGTTATAAAGTGAGGTTATAGTAATTCGTAAACGAATTCAGGGTAACCTCTATCCCCTGTAGCATTAAGCATCTTTGTAAACTTTAATTTATAAGTATTGCCTTCGGTGTCTTCAATTATATAAAATACATCTGCATTTACAGCGAAAGTAAATGTAGCAAAATCAAATTTTCTCCAGCTGCTGCCTATGGCTAGCCTATCGTTGGCAAGTGTGGTGGTAGCAAGATTTTCAGTGGTGTAAGTATCATAGGTTAAACTCTCGGTTACATCTACTTTTGCCATTTTAACATGGTTGTGGTTGTTAATAGAAAAATCATTAAACCTATACGTAAATACGTCTCCATCGTTGTTTTCGAATTCATTTAAAAAAGTAGTCATAGCAAAATCCCATTGGGCATCGGCAGGAGCTACGTCAACAATACCAGTATCCAATGAAAAATAGACAAATTCATGGTCTGTTGTTTTAGGAATGGTAACGGAAGTAAACCCATCGGTATCGTTAATGTTACCGTACGTTATTACATAATCGCTGCCACTTTGGGTAATACGAATTTTCATAAACCCTCTCTCTACGCCATCGAATTGACCTCTATTAATTACATATACCATGTTATTGGCATCTGCAGCACTAATTTCGGAGATAGCTGTTTTTGTTAAATTACCAGCAGGGTCATCCATATATTGGGAATTAGTTATACCAGGCGACATTTCAGTTTTATAATTAGCAGTTACTAAAATATCTGATATTTCCGCTAAGTCGGTTTGGTCAGTTGCTCTTGCCATAGAGTAGGTAGCATAATTAAGCATTACCCTAAAATCTGCACCTGTGCTAAAGGCTAAATCCCATGTGTCTTTTTGTACGGTTGTTAAGGACTGCTTGCTAAGGTCTATAAACACCTGATTAGGTTGTGTAGGTCCACCTACTTCGGGTGCAAGCAATCCTCCTGCTGCAGTTGGGTTTTCTTCAAAGCTAACAGCTAGTACATTATTAGTGCCTGCTATTCCGTTATTCGAAACTGTTTCGATGGTAATATTAAAGGATATTACTTGCTCAAAATCGGGGTTTTGTAATTTATTAATTACCAAGTTAGCCGAAGTTTCGCCTGCGGCAATTTCAACGGTAATTTCCCCATTGGTTGCAGCAGGTTCTGTGGTGTAATGTGTGCCATAGGTGGCGTTCACTTCGTCCGTAATTTTTAAGGTGAGGGTGGTTGCTGCTGGGTCAACTCTTGATAACTCAATAGCAACAGTGCCATTATTATCAGTTAATGTTAAACCCAGCGAAGTGCTAGTATAGCCTGCCAGTAATTGAGGCAGCGGATCTTCTGCTGGCTTACATCCTATTAAAATGAATGCGGCTAAACCTAAACCAGCTATAATTTTTGTTAATTGTTTGATCATAATTTTTATAATTAATTGATTGTGTTAAGATTAAATGAAAGTTTTAAAAAGTAGGTTCTACCAAACCCAATAACGGTAGCCCCAGCTGGACCAGCGTGTGCCCCACCCGAAGTAGTAGAGGTGTTATTTACATTTCTAATATCAAATATATTTTTTGCGCCTAGAGTTAAGGAAGTATGCTTAAATAATTCCCTGTTTAGTGTAAAATCTAATAAACTAAAGCCGTCTATGGTGGCAATAAGCAAGTCTCCATCCGCATTCATTTGATATTGCGATGCGGCTCCATTATATTTATAAAACAGGCTAAAATTTATTTTTGAAAATTTTTCTAAGTAGCTTAAATCAATGCTAGTTTCGGGCGAAAAAAGGAAATCCTGTGGGATCTCAATCTCATTAGGCTGCTCCATTCTACCTATTACCCCTACACCTAAGGCAAGTGTTAAATGCCCCCACATAAAGGTTTCATTTACATTAACCCCTACTGTTTTTAGGTTGTCTATATTTACAAAAGTGGCAAAGGTTGGGTCGTCTGGGTCAAAAGCAAAGCCTATTAAATCGGTAATATCATTATAAAAAAAGTTTATATTGCTTTTTAGCCCAATGGTTTTTTTGCTCCATTTATGGGTTGCATTGGCACTAATATGGTGCGAAAATTCAGGCGTTAAATTTTCGTTGCCAATAATGTTATGGTTGCTATCTATAAATTCAAAATAAAGCTCACGTAAATTAGGTGCTCTATAGCCTCTACCATAAGCAGCCCCAAAACTTAATTGCTTATTAGCGAGGTATTTTAAATTTAAGGAAGGAACTAGGTTACTGTTAAAGGTAGAGTTATGAAATAAGCGCACACCAGGCCTAATTTTAAGTTTTTCAAAGGCTTTTAGCTCAACCGAAGCAAAGACGGCATAATCTTGCATGCTTTGTATTTCGTTGTTTTTTATTCTACCTCCTGATGTTGACTCTAGGTTTATTTCAAAACCTGCTTGGTAATTAATTAGCTTATTGGGGTTGGTGTTTTGAAACGTGCCTCGGGCAAGAAATACATGGTAACTAGTAGTATCAGAGCTGTTAGCTGCCGTAAAATCTTGTTCTTCGGCATTATCGAGGTAGTTTTTAAAGGTGCGCTTTGAGCGTATAAAATCGGAATAGGAAAGCACAAGGTTGGCACGGTTAAAGTCAGATAAGGTTACATCTGACTGCACTTGATGAATAATTCGGGTTGATTTATATTCTCTATCAACACCAAAATAGCGAATAGCACCTGTTGCATGGTGTTGCTCTTGCTCCGTAATGCCTAGGTCATCTATTCTCTCTTTAAAATCTTCAAATTTATAGCTAATATTAAAATTGTCTTTTTTATAGATAAGGCTAGCATCGTAAAAATGCTGGTCTTTAGGGTTCCATTGAAGTTCTCTTCCTTCTTTATCTCCTTTAAATCCTGCAAAGCGAGTTACCCCTCCATTTACCGATAGCAAAAATGACTTAGGCAAAGAAATGCCGCTAGTAATATTAAAATTGCTAATGCCATTATTTAATCCATACGTATTATCAATGGTTTCTCCTTGCAAATCTACCCCTACTCTAAAAGAATTTTTTTCTGTTTTTTTGGTGATTAAATTTACTACTCCTGCCATGGCATTGGCACCATAACTTACCACCATTGGGCCTTCTACTATCTCAATCCGTTCTATATTAGACATATTTATTTGTCCTAAATCAGCATCGTTTCCGTTGCCATTTCGGTTTATTAAGGGTACGCCATCTATTAGTATTTTTACGTTCCTTCCCTGTATGCCTTGTAAGCTCATCGTGCTATTACCAATAGCATTATCTACTCCTATACGAATGTTTAATTGCCGCGACAACACATCGTTTAATTGTATGGCTCCCATATTGGCAATGGTTTCTGCATTAATGGTTCTTACCGTATAAACCGAGTTACGAGCCGATTGCGGCTCATATTGCCCCGTAATTACAATATCATCTAAAATAATTTTTTTAGGGATAAGTGCAAAAGTAAGAGAGGTGCTTTTTTTTATTTCTTGGCTATAATCGTGGTAATTTATATGCGATAATACAATATGGTATGGAAGATTGGTGGAAATATTAATTAACCCATTTTTGTTTGAAATAAATATTTTAGTTTTCCCTGATGGAGTGCTAACTTGTGCCGCAACTCCTTCGATAACTTCGCCTGTTTTTTGGTTGGTAACCTTAAAGGTACTTTGTGCCAAAACTATTTTTGAGGTGGCCACAAAAATTAAAAGGGCAACGATTTTATAATTCATTTAGTTATTCTGCCTATTAGGTGCTGTTCTGTTTTTTTAATTAGTCTAAACAAAAACACTATTTTTATTTAGACTAATTAAAAATAAAGCTCAAAAATAGTATAGATTTTTTAAATAAAACAATGGTTGCTATCATTTTATGCGTTATATATAACAAAAATCTGTTTGCGGTTTTTAACAATAGTGTAATAGGAGGGAGCCCTTATTTAGATTAATTCTGCAAAAAACAATAAAATTCGACTCCGATAATTTTGAGGTGTAAGCTTTTAAAAAATTACGGGTTCTATATTGCCGCACAAAAGCATCAAAAAAATTAGGCACTACATTTATTTGCCCCACATATTATAGATTCATGAATAAATCAGGTTAGAAGCACTTATTTATAATGGCTAAGACACCTCCGTTACGCTGCGATATGACGTAATGTACTAACGGTATAATTTAGAGCCTGCTTCACGAGGCTATAATAATGGTTTATTTAGGTCTGTTGTAGAATAACCACTTTTTTCTACCCTTTTTTAACAGGTAATTTAATAGTAAAGGTACTTCCCACCCCTTCTTCACTTTCAACCAAAATGCTTCCCTTATTCATTTTGGCAAAATCATAAGCTAATTGTAAGCCAAGTCCTAGCCCTTTTTCTCCTTGGGTTCCAGCAGAACTAGTTAATTCGTTAGGCGAAAAAATGGTTTTTAATTTATCGGCATTTATGCCAACTCCATTATCTGCAATTACTATGTCAACAGTATCTGTATGCGCTATAGCCGAAACCTCTACCAACCCTGCATTGGGTGTAAATTTTATTGCATTACTCACTAAATTTCGAATAATGGTTTTTAAACTTTCGCTATCTGCCCATACCATTAATTTGCCCACATTATTTTTAATAATTACTTGCTTTGCAATGGCATTAATACTAATGGATGCGAGCACATCATCTACTAAATCTATTAATTTTAACGTTGCAGGGTTATATGGAAACTTACCTTGCTGATTTACGGCCCATGCTAAGAGGTTGTTTAATAAAGAGGATAGCTGATTAGACGAGGTATCGAGCATTTCAACTATTTTAGCTATTTCATCATATTTTTTTTCTGCCAAACTCAGTTTCATAATAGTGCTAAGGCCTTTAAAGGAGCTTACAGACCCACGTAAATCGTGCGAAACAATGGAGAAAAATTTATCTTTAGTAGTATTTAAAACTTCTAATTCGCTGTGTTGAATTTTAAGCTGCCGTTTTTGCTTGCTAAGTAACTTATTAGCTGCGTTTTTTTCTTTATTCCGCTTTATATAAACAACAGCCAATGCACCAACTGCTAATAACAACCCAAGCAAACTAATTTTTATAATTCTACTTGTCTGCTTTTCTTGGTTAAGTAAATCTACTTCAACTTGCTTTTGCGACACCTCATATTCGGTGCGCAAATCGGCCATTTTATGAATAGTTTCTTCATTATTAATACTATCTCGGTAGGCTAGGTATTCTTCTTGGTAAAAAAATGCTTTTTCGTATGCTTTATCAGCTCCATAAAGTTTTGATAGCTTTTGGCTAGCGTCTCTTATTTGTTCTTTTAGCTCATCTGCCTTCGCTAAACTATAACTATGTTGGGCATATTCTAATGCCCTTGGCATATCTCCCTTCGCTTTATAAATATCGGCCATATAGGTGTTATATACGGCAATAGGGTAAGTGTCGCCCAACTCTTCCAATATTTTGGTTGCCTTTAAAATATATTCTTCTGCACGTATATGTTTGCCTTGCTCGGCATATACTAAGCCAATGTTGCCAATGTTGTAGGCTATGCCAATTTTATATCCCTTTAAATCAAATATTTCGCCCGATTCTTTAAAGTATAAGAGAGCAGTATCCAATATATGTTGGGTGCGGTATAGCTCGCCTGTGTTCATCAGGCTAATGGCCAAATTGCTTGAATCAGCAAGAATCCTTAGTTGAGTAATTCCAAGATTATAATAGTAAAGAGCGGTTGGGTAATTTCCCTGAACTCTATAAACACTTCCGATGGCATTACAAGCTCCTGCTTCTCCCTTTTTATGCTTTGTTTTTTTTGCATAAGCAGCACTCTGAAAAAATGCTTCAAGTGCTTTTTTTAGATCCCCCTTTTTTTTATAGGCATAGCCAATGTTAAGTGTGCTTTGATATAGCCACAATAAATTATTAGATTTTTTAGCAATTTCTAAGGCTTTATTAGCATATTTTATTCTCACATCCTGATTAGTGTGATTATTTAAAATCCCTCTTAATATATCGAATTTTACAGAATCAGACCTGTTCTCTTTTAATTCTAGCAAATATATTAAGCTGTCTGCTTTTTTTTGATTTTGAGAATATACAGGGTTTTCAATAACAGTAAAGCCTATTATTAAATAGGCTTTAAGTATAAAAAAAATTAGATCGTAAAATTTATTCATCCAACAGGAATTTCCAATTCAGGATCATCCGTATAAGATTTATCCCCAATTTTATAATCAATACTATACGATTCATTGCCTGAAACGGAAGATTTTACCGTGCCCTGCCAACTACCATTGGGTTGTTTAGAAGGGTTTGTGCTAAAAATATTTTTACTCCCTTTTTTAGGCTGAATATTAGTAATTGCTGTAATGCCGCCATTAGGCTTTAGTTTCCAAATTACGGTATCTCCTTCATGTACTATAGTAGTAATACTGCCATCGCCCGAGTGTCCTTCGTTATCGGATAAATGCAAACCTGTTCCACTGGCTTGTTTGCTGATAAAAATTATTTCCCTTGCCATATTTAAGTGTGCTTATTTATTTGATTAAAAGTATGAAATAAAAATTTATCTTCAACCTCTAGCGCTAATAAAACATCCGTAATATAAATATATAAGGCTATACTAATATATATCCTTTAAATAATTATTTAATAAAAAGAGATACGTTGCAAGAAGCTATTTAGTGCTAATTTTTAAAATACTACGCCCTAATAGCCTCTACTGGATCCATTCGTGCCGCCATGGCTGCGGGCACTATCCCTGCCACCATACCAATAGTAATGCTAACCCCTAACCCTATGGCAACATTGCGTAAAGTAAGCACTAAATCTAAGGAGCCCATAGGTATTAAAGTGAGCAGAAAAACAAGTAGTAATCCAACTCCTCCGCCTATAAAACTTAAAAATACTGACTCGAATAAAAACTGGAATAATATAAAATAATTTTTAGCCCCTAACGATTTTTGAATACCAATAATATTGGTGCGCTCTCGTACCGAAACAAACATAATATTGGCAATTCCAAAACCGCCTACCAAAATAGAGAAGCCACCAATAACCCATCCAGCAATACCAACTATATCAAACAAGCCACCAATAAGATTTGCAATGGCCTCAGGCCTGTTAAGCGAAAAATTATCAACATCTTTTGGCCTCAGCCCTCTACGAGCCCTTAATAAACCCCTTAGTTCATGTTCTACTTGCACAAGACCAATATCTTCATCGCTGCCTTTAATTCCAATACTCGAAGATTTCTCGTTCCAATGCCCAGTGCCTGTATTATAAACTTTTCTGAAAGATATATAAGGAATGATGCAATTATCATCATTACTAGCAAAACCCATAAAGCTTTCGCCTTCTTCTTCCATTACACCAATAATGAAATATTTTTGCCCTTTAATTTTTATTTCTTTCCCTAAACTGTTTCCATCTTTAAAAAGTGCTTGAGCTACATTATTCCCAATAATAGCTACATTATTCCCATTATTAGATTCGTTTTCGGTAAAATATCGCCCTTTTTCAATAGGCACATTAAATATGCCCTTGTAGGCATAAGACCCTCCTATAAGCACTCCGAAATTATAACTATTACTTTTGTGTTTTAATATAGAGCGGCTATTACGTGCCCAAATAGCGATGGCTGATTTTGACTTTAAATGTTCATTTAAAAACTTATACTCGTTATAGCTTGGGTTGGGGCGTTTCCAAAAATCCCACCATTTAAATTCCCCATCAGCATCAGCCACAAAAGGCCATTTATTTACATAAATTACGCTTGTTCCTAAAAAGCTCAAGCTATCTTTAATGCTCTTTTCAAGCGAATCAACAATGGTAAACACACCAATAATGGCAAAAATGCCCACGGTTACGCCTAGCAGCGAAAGCATTGTTCTGAACAGGTTCGTCATTAATGCATTCCAGGCAAACCTGAAACTTTCCATTATTAGCTTAATTATTAAGGCCATAGGTTACTAAATCTTTAAAACTCAGTACAATTTAACTATAAATCATGCTCAATTATAAACGCAAGTTTGTACTTTTGCATGCTTAAATTAATTGCAGTCTATCTTTACTAAAATCTAAAGTTAGCATTGATGGCAATACTTGTATAGTATGAACACTTTTTTTATATAAACGGTCATCTTACACAAGTAACTTTTATACTATAAAAAATATACATGAAATTATCTCAATTCAAATTCGATTTACCTTCAGGTCTTATTGCTAAGCATCCTGCCGAAAACCGTGACGAAAGTAGGCTTATGGTTATTCATCGTGATACCGGTAAAATTGAACACAAGCTTTTTAAGGATGCTGTAAATTACTTCGATGAAGGGGATGTTTTTGTATTAAACGACACGAAGGTTTTTCCTGCCCGACTTTTTGGTAACAAAGAAAAAACAGGGGCTGAAATTGAAGTTTTTCTTTTAAGAGAACTTAACACAGAAATGCGTTTATGGGATGTGCTGGTTGACCCAGCACGTAAAATTAGAGTGGGCAATAAGCTCTATTTTGGCGAAGGCGAATTAGTGGCAGAAGTAATTGATAACACCACCTCAAGAGGTAGAACCATTCGCTTTTTATTCGATGGTACCGATGAAGAATTTAATGCTGTAATTGATCAATTAGGAGAAACACCTTTGCCTAAAATGATTGATAGGGATACTGAACCTGAAGATAAAGAACGTTTTCAAACCATTTATGCTAAAAATACTGGAGCGGTAGCGGCTCCTTCAGCAGGGCTTCATTTTACGGAGCACTTAATGAAGAAATTAGATATAATTGGAGTGGATGTAGCCAATATAACGTTACATATTGGGCTTGGAACATTTGCGCCTGTAGATGTGGAAGACCTTACCAAGCATAAAATGAGTTCTGAAAGCTATTCGGTTGGGGAAGAAACAGTAGCGATTGTAAATAATGCTAAAGCAAATAAAAAACGCATAGTTGCAGTGGGCACAACTGTAATGAGATCATTAGAAACAGCTGTTTCGGCAAATGATAAACTAAAAGTAAAAGAAGGTTGGACCGATAAATTTATTTTTCCTGTTTACCCTTTTAAAATTTGTACTGCAATGATTACAAATTTCCATTTACCAGAAAGCACCTTATTAATGATGGCTTCTGCATTTGGTGGTTATGATTTAATGATGAAAGCCTATAAAATTGCTATTAAAGAAAAGTATAAATTCTTTACTTATGGCGATGCGATGTTGATACTATAAACGTGCGAAGCTGTGGCGTTTGAAGTCCGAAGTTGGGAGATGGTAGTCTTCACACTTCGGACTTTTGGCTTTTAGCCTTTTTATTACAAAGTTTCTTTCGGGTTTAATAGGTTAACCCGCATTATTCATGGGTATTCCTGCGTGTCAAAATTAATGTTAAGCACTTGATTTTATTGAACTTAGCCCTTTCATAACAAATAGCCCATGAATAATACGGGTTAAGTACAACATGCTATTTTTTTGTAAGCTCAAAAATGCCACACCCATAATGAAGGTCAAAAGTATTTTGAGCACTTTCGTCTTCGTAAGAAGCTGCTTCCATCAAATTTCCATCATCATTTACATAGCTAAAGTTGTTAATGTTAAAATCTAATTCCAACAATTTAATTAAATAGGGCATTGCGAACACCCTATGAGCATTAAATTCTATCCTTTGTATTTTTCCAATAGGAACAGAGAAGTAAAACGTGCCTTTTGGTTTTAAAATTTTAGCAATGTTTTGCAATGCAGTTTTATACCCATAATAACTAATAGTATCACCATACCTGCCAAGTCCAATGTGCTCAATGGCATGAAGAGATGAAATAGAATCGCAATAATTGTAATCTGTTTTTAAGACCTTTGTAATATCTACTTGTTTAAATTTTATGTTTTTAACAGGGCTTGTATTCATAGGGCGAATATCTAAGAGTTCAATTTCTCTGAAAGTAGCTACATGGGCTACAAACCCATCAGTTCTAGAACCAATATCCACATGTTTTTGTGGGTTGTTTTTAAAAATTTTTTGTGCTACTAAAAGGTCTTGATGAAAATAGTGCCCCGACATGTTGCCTGCATCATCACTGTTTTCGTTTAAAATTGGGCGGTATCGGGAGAATACAAATTCATTATTATTTTCCTGCTTTTTAAATGAGTTAAAATCTTTGAAGAATTTATTCCCTTTTTTTGAAAGTTTAATCTTTAGTGCTCTCAGTAAATCCATAAAGTTATAGTGTTGGTTCTGCAATGATTATATCATTTTCAACTGTTATAGTATAGGCAGAATTATAATTGCAAATTATGTTAGTAATTTCATCGATTGAAGGGTAATCTCCTTTCCCCGTAAAAAGTCTAGCATCGTCTATTAAAATAATATGATTTAAAATAGCTCCTCCAAAAATAGAATCCAATTCTTCTAAAACGGGGCATTCTTTTTCTCCTAATGCCGTTTCGCCTCCTGAGTAATGCCCATCAAGCCAAAAAAGAGCTTGGTTATCAAGTTTATCAATAATACCCTTTAACACTACGCCACTATCTCCTTGATGGATTATAATATTTTTATTTTTTGCAAAACGATTATAGGCTTTTTGATATAACTCTTTGGATAACTCAATGGAATGAAGGTAATCAAAATTATTTTTTTGGGCATGTATCATATCTCCTAAAAATGTACCAGATTCAATAAATGTAGAAGAATGGAATTTGTTTTGCAATTTATTAATCATATTGATTTTAACACCATGTGGAGGCGGAAGAGGAGCGCCCTTTAGTTTCCATTTAATTATTTTAAAATACTGTTTCATGTAATCGCTCATTTATATAATTGAATTCATCGGTTATTAGTAGTGGGTAATAGTTTCTAATTAATATTTTGATACTTCACTTTTACGGCTTGCCAATTTTCGGACATTTCTAAACCAAAACCTGAACGATTCGGACATATCACCTTTTGATTTTCATTATTTTTAAGCCAAGCTGCCCACCAACTAAATGAGCTATTTGCAATGATAGCATGTTGGCAATGTTTCATTAGCAAAAAATCATGCATTTCATTTTCTCCATTATTATGAGTAACGGCTTCACAGTTATTGGTGAAAATTTCGTTTTGTCCTACCCATTCCATGTCATCACCAAAAACAAAAAAAGTTGGATTTGTTAATGTTTGTTTCATTTGCACAATTGCTTGCTCGTAATAAGAGAGCGGAAGCTGGTGGCTATACTGCAATCTTCGTACATGAATAAATACGGAATTGGTTGTACTTATTTTTGCTAGCACACGCTTATCTTTAGCAGAAAGCTTAATGTTTGGCTCCAATTCTTGAATGAGGATATTTTTTATTGATTTAAAATATTTTTCGCTTTGCCAATAGCCTTCAAAATAGATACTGTTAGGCACAAAATTAATTTTTAAAATAGTTGCGTTTCCAATGTTTTTTTCTTTTACCAACGAGCGAAATTTTAGTGGTAAAAATTTACTAATTTTTGATAAGATTGATTGAGAAGGAACCCCTTCTTCTAAGCCACCAAAAAGGTTAAACGCATTTAATCGACACACTCTTTGGTATTGATCGTTAATATACCCGGTGTAGGTGTCTAAGGCGCAGTTTCTGCCATACTGTAAACTATACGAACGTGCAATAGCATAGCAGAATAGTTGATTTCCTAGTCCTCCTTGTACAAAAACGATAACTTTTTTAGGGTGCAATTTTTATTGTTTTAGGGTTAAGTTCTATAAATTATACGTTTACTTTATCTAAGGCACGGTTAAAGAATAACTACTCCTTTTTGACTAGCTCTTTTGACTGTTTTTTTCGTTAAAAAAACAGAACCATAGCTATGCTATGCTTAGGTTTTTTGCCTCAAATACAAACAAAATTTCTGCGTCAAATTCGAAGCATTTATTCTTTAACCGTGCCTAAGATAAACGTAGCTCTATGTACATCTGTATGATATTGTTGTATATGTTTTTTGCCATTTTCAGCTATTTTTTCTCGGTTGTTTTTTTTCTTTAAATAGTAGTGGCATAAATCTATAATATCATCAACCGAGGGGTTGCAAAATACGGCATGTTTTTTATCTATAAAATCATTTTTAATTATAATATCGGCAGGTTCGCTTAATAATAAACTGCCAACTGCGGGTATTTCCCAATAGCGTAATGTATCAAACCCTCCTCCTCTTAATGACAAATTAATTTTACAAGCCGAAAGTTCTTCTAAATAAAAGCTGCCTTTTCTATTAAAATTGTCGAAACTAATTCCTTTGCTTGTTCCATTGGAGTTGCAATCAAACTCATTTTTTAAAAGGGAAAGGGCTTTGCTTCGTATCGGGTGCGATTCACCTGCCCAAAAAGCGACATCGTATTTTTTAGAAGCAGGCATATTTTTGGGTAGGCGCGATAGGTTAAAACCAAAGGTTAAAGGCAGTACGTTTTTCTCGTATTTTTTATTGATTTTCATTTCTCGCTTAAAAATAAAATCAAACGAACGTATGGCTTGCGCTTTACTTAATAAAGTAGGCGCTCCTAGCCGTTCTAAATCGCCTCCTACTTCGGGCCTATCGCCTCCATCAACCCAAACCACAGGAACATTAGGTGGAATTTGAGAAGCAAAATCAATATATGCTTGAAAACAATCGGGCTTAGTGGCCGCTAGAATAACTAAATCGTAGTTATTCTTTTTAAAATGTATCGACTTTAAGAGGCTTTGTTTAATAAATCCCAAATTTTCAGGATACTTTTTATAGGGCACATGGTATTTTTTATTCCATTTAAACTCAATAACATTTTTAAGGCCAAGTGTTTTTACCAAGCCACTGTAAACAATGTCTTGCATATAATCATACCGCATGCTTCCAATAAATAGGACGTTCATTTTTCTTTATTTATGCCGAAAGGGGTATAAGTTACTTGATTCGCATTATTCTCTTCTAAAAATTGCAGTCTATCTTTACTTCTAGGGAGTTCTTTATGAAAAATATGGTATTGAATAGCCTGATTTCGAATGGTGTTAACCTTTAAGCCATTTCTTCTTAACCTAGCTTCAATGTCGGTATCTTCTCCTGCGGCAGGGTGTAAAAAACGCTCGTCAAAACCATTTACATTTAATAAATCTTGTTTAAATACCGAAAAATTACTGCCTAATATGCCCTTATCTTTCCTATTTAAAAAACGCCTAATATATATTGATGTAATATAGATGCCTTGCTCAGCATCTCTCGCATTTGAAAAAATAGATTGCCACAAACTTTGAATGGTTATCTTGCTTTTTAAATACCCATTAGATATCAATTGGGGCGTTAATTTTTTAGTGATTTTTTGTGAAAGATTTACCCTTCTGCCCGCAAGAATAGTATGAGGTATTTTGTTTTTAAAATGCTCTTTAATAAAATGAAGATGCAAAAGGCAATCTCCATCAATAAAAATTATATAAGGAGATTTTGAGGCAATAATTGATTTATTTAAAATGGCATTTTTATTCCATCCATTATTAGCATGCCAAATATGAGTAATGGTAAAGGAGTGCCCTTCTTGGAGTGTAGCAATTTCTTGAACCGACTCTTGGTTCGATCCATCGTCCGATAAAAGAACTTCAAAATTTTTAAAACTTTGAAGCTCTAATGAAGCTAGCACTAGCTTTAGTATATCTATTTTATTAAAAATGGAAACAATTAAACTAATTTCGGGTTTCATACAGTACGGTATATTTTAAGCAAGTTTTTAGTGGACCCTTGCAATGTTAGGTTTGGGTTTATTGGGTCATTTTTAATTGCAAACAGCAATATTTTTGATAAATGTTCTGCTAACTCTTCCGCATTATTTGGGTTAAAATAACAGGTTCTATCTCCACCAGATTCTTGCAAACAACTTGAATTAGAGGCAATTACAGGTGTGCCGCTAAACCTTGCTTCTAAAATAGGAATACCAAACCCTTCATAAAAACTAGGAAATACAAACACCGAAGCCAATTGATAAAAGGAAGAAAGTTCTAAAGGACTTGGGTCGAAATTTTCGCTTGCAAATATTAATTGAGCTAATAAATTATGTTTTTGGGCATACTCAATCAATGTTTTTTTATAGGCATCCCCTTTGCCTACAACTACTAAGGGCAAATCGAGCCTGCCTTTAAGTTGTTTAAGGGCTTCTAAAATTACGTTAACATTTTTATTCTCATTGAGGGCACCAACGTATAAAATAAAATTTTCTGGCAAATGCCATTTTAATTTAACCCCTGCTAGTTCTTTAGGGGCTCTTTTATCATAAAACACCTCGTTGCAACTTTGATAAACAACATGTATTCGATTTTTATCAACGTTAAATGTATTGATAATATCCTTTTTAGTTTGATTAGATATGGCAATTATATGATTTGCATTATGTACGGCAAATTTTACTTTACTGTAATAAATTTTTCGGTCAATGGGTTTGTAAAACTCGGGGTGTTTTAAAAATATCATATCATGAATGGTAACGACTGATTTTACGTTGGATTTTCTAATGTCTTTGGGTAGTTCTTGTGCTAGGCCATGAAAAACATCCATCTTGTCCCTTTTAGCTGCTCTCCCTAAAAAAAAACTCCGCCATGCTGCCGATGAAATAGCACCCATTAAACCACTAGGTTGGTGAATGGGGGTAGTAGTAACGTTGATTAAGTTGGTATTAATATGGGCATCTGAATACCGAGGCGTGTATAAGTGATAGGCGTATGCTGGGTGGTACTTTATTAATCCATACAGTAAGTTGCGGGCATAATTACCCAATCCTCTATCATTTAAAAACAAGCGTTTCGCTTCAAATCCAATTCGCATAATTCAAATCTAGGATAAAGATTAATTGGAAGTAAATAAGAATCTCTTTTTTTTAAATTTATACCATTTTAATGTTGATATGGTATTAAAGTAAAAAGCTATCTTTAAAGTTTTTAATCTTAACCATTGTACCTGGTTGATATTGCGCAAATAATTGGGGAAGACCTTGGCTTGCTTATGGGTTTAGCAGCAGGGGGCACATGGCACTGTTTTAGCGTTTCGCTTTAAATCCAATGCGCATAACTCAAAGCTAGAATAAAGATTTAGTGTAACTAACCATGAATCTTTATTATTTTGATTGAATATTATTTTACTTTTAGGAAACGATACTGCTTATGCTCAACTCTTCTTCATTTCTTCCTAAAAAAATCTTAATCATAAAATTAAAAAAGTTGGGAGATGTGCTGGGCACAACCCCTTGTGTGCGGCAAATAAAGACGTTATATTCAAATTCGGAAATTACGTTTTTATCCGAGCCACTTGGAGCGCAGGTTTATGAGTATTCAAATTGGGTATCCGAAGTTTGGGTGCTAAGTAGAAAGCCAACGGTGGGTGAGTACCTTAAAATGATTGGAAAAATAAATAGAGCCAAATTTGATGTAGTAATTGATTTATACCATCATAGTAAAACAGCCCTTATGGCTATATTTAGTGGGGCTAAACACCGGCTAGGGTTTACGCATAAAAACGAAAAAGTATGGTCATATAATTATACCGTAAGTTTAACCAATCATGAAAAAAGAGAGGTAAGCAGAACACACCACCAATTGAAACTTACTAACTTGTTGGGTACAACTTTTGATGATGATGCACTTGAATTTCTAATTGACGAAAAAACGAAAAAGTTCGGAGAAGAATTTATTACCGCTAATGGATTTACGAAAAATACCATTGCTTTTTGTGTTCAATCTGAAAGAGCAGATGCACAGGTGCCTCTCGAATTATGGGTAAAAATTGGCAATTATCTTTTGGAACAAGGAAAAAAGTTATTCTTTATTTACGGGCCAGGTGAAAGAGCTAAAGCAGAATCAATTTATGATTTACTGGGCGATACATCTCAATGTATTATTAATTATGATGTGCCTAGAGTGGCTGAAGTAAGAGCAATTTTAGAATACTGTGAGATGTTTATTGGCAACGATGGGGGCAATAAGCACTTAGCTGTTGCCGCAGGAATAGCAACTGTTGGTCTCTTTTTTGGTGATAACCCTAAAGTTTGGACGCCCAAGGATAATTCAAGGCACCGGTTTCTTCAAACAAGAGAAAATGCTACTTCTTTTGAAGACTTCATGAACACATTTGAGCTGTGGGATGCTGCAAAAAACAAATTTATTAACCAATAAAATGAATATTAGCGGCTATACATTTGTTCGAAACGCAGAAAAATTAGCCTATCCGCTAAAAGAGTCTATTTTGTCGATATTAGAGTTGGTTGATGAATTTGTAATTGTTTACGTAGAAGGAGAAGATAGTACGCTGAAAGTAATTGAATCGATAAAAAGCGATAAAATAAAATTAGTTAAAGGTGTTTGGGAGCCTGATAAGTACTCTAAAAATAGTTTATATTCTTATTTATCAGACCAAGCAAAAAATGAATGCAAAGGGGATTGGCTTTTTTACCTACAAGTAGATGAGGTTGTACATGAGCAAGACTTAGTTGCCATAAAAAGAGCATGTAACCAATATCTAAATAATGAAAAGGTAGAGGGCTTACTTTTTAATTACTCACATTTTTGGGGAGATTATAAACATTGTTTTACTCACCACGGGTGGTATCCGAAAGAAATAAGGATCATTAAAAATCTCCCACAAATCCATTCTTGGCGAGATGGCCAATCTTTTAGATATTATAACGGCCCATTTACGCCAAGCACAGAAGCCTATTTTGCAAAAGAAGGAACGCGTAAATTATCTGTTGCTACTATCGATGCCAGAATTTATCATTATGGCTGGGTTAGGCCTCCATGGAAAATGTCAACTAAGGAGAGTTTGATGAGCAAAACGTGGGATGATAAAAGAGAAGCTATTAAGGTAGTTGAATATGATTATGGCCTAATGAATAATGTGCCAGAATTTAAAGGAACGCATCCTAAAGTGATGAGCAATAGAATTGGGCTGTTGAATTGGCAAGAGTCCTTGAATTTTTCAGATAAATGGGAAAAAAATCGTGCTCTTCAAAAACATGAAAAATTAAAGTATAAAATACGATCTTGGATAGAACTTAACCTGCTAGGAGGTAGAGAAATTGGAGGTTTTAAAAATTACAAAATTGTGGCTAAATTTGAGTAACGCCATTTCAATGTTAATATGGTATAACGCTAAGCGAGGGCTGGCAATAATGGAGGAGGTGCACTAGCTTCTTAGCTCTTGGAGAGGCTTCATTAATTGCATTTAACATAGCGAAACGAATTTATGATGCTTTTATTTCGTTAAATAAGAAACCTTTTTTAAAAAAGTACGTTATTTGTAGCAGAGTTTAAACTAATTGGCTCAATTATTGTCTTTAAAAGGCAAATAAGGAGAAATGGGAAAGACAAAAATCATAGTTGTATCAGTATTATTTGTGCTAGCAGGTTTAACTACCTACGCTCAAAATGACTACCCTTCATTTTCTTCTAATGATTTAAAAATTGAAAACAAAATTCAAATCTATCCTAACCCTACTACTGATTTTTTAAAAGTATCTATTGAAAAGTCAAAATTAGTAGATCCAAAAATAGTTATTCACTCTATTATCGGAAGTAAACTAGAAGTATATACTGAAAAAGTAAGTGCTAATGAATTTACGGTTGATGTTAAAAACCTGCCTCCAGGCTATTATTTAGTAGCGGTAAAAGATGCTTCTACTGGGTTTAGTGAAACGTATAAGTTTCTTAAACGGTAAGCTATCAATATTTTTCTCCACAGTTTTTACAAAAATTAGCATTAAGATCTAATTCCTTATGCTTGCAATGGACGCAAGTTTTTGCCTCTAAAATATTGGGTTGATACATGGTTTTACCAATTTCTGCCGTAACAATTCCTGTAGGTACTGCAATAATGGCATAGCCTAAAATCATAATAAATGCAGCTATAGATTGACCTATAACGGTAACTGGGGTAATATCGCCATATCCTACGGTTGTTAGTGTTACAATGGCCCAATAAATAGAACGTGGAATACTTGTAAACCCATTTGTTCCTCCTTCTACAATGTACATAATGGTACCCATTATTATTACAATTATGCTTACCGCAGTAATAAATACAATTATTTTAGCTCTACTTGCTTTTAAGGCTTTATATAATTGAGAGGCCTCCCCTACAAACCTTGCTAGCTTAAATATTCTAAATATACGCAGTAATCTAAAGCTTCTTAACACAATAAGTGGATGCGCCCCAGTAAGTATTAACCCCAAGTATGTGGGCAGTGTAGAAAGTAAATCGATCATCCCAAAAAAGCTAAACACATAGGCTCGTTTGCGAGGTGCAATCCACAATCTAATGGCATACTCAATGGTAAATAAAATAGTAACAACCCACTCTATTGTGTAAAATAAGTCATGATAGGCCTCATCAAGTGATTGAACGCTTTCTAATGAAACCGTTATAATGCTAACAGCAATCGCCATTAGTAAACCCACATCAAATGCTTTACCCCAAAAGGTATCTGCTTCAAAAATAATGATGTAAAGCTTCTTCTTAAAATATTTATTGGTCACTTTTATTTATTGGTTTAAGTATTAAAATGGACTGAGTGCCTTTGGCCACATCCAATGAATCCATTAATTGAGGTCTATACTTTACCTCCGCAAACATCTGTGCTTGGTCATTATAATGCGGACTTAAAAAGTGGCCAGATTGGCCTGTTGGGTTAATGCTAACAGCGCCATTTATATTATCTAAATCAATAATGGTTCTTACTGCAGGGCCAGCAATAACATCAAAAATTCCAGTAGTATCCATCACAAAATTTTGATTGTTAATCACTTCTCTACCTCCTTTTATTGGAATTGGGCCTACACTAAAATATTTTTTTAGCGCTTTTATTTTCCCTAAAGGATGATTATGAGTAAGTGTATGTATTTTTCCCCATTCCCAATCATTGGGATTACGACTGCCATAATTGGTTTCCAAGGTACTTAATGTGGCGTTTATAGATTTTTCAATAATATCTGCCCTCGTTTCCTTTTCGGGGGATGCAACATCATCCCACCAGATAGAATTTTTGTTTTTTAAAAAGTGAACCGCACTTGTTTTTAATGTAGAGGTTCCGCTAAGTGTTTTTAGATCCTCATATCCTAATTCATCGGCCATCGCATAATAAAAAATCCAAGCTTGCAAAGTGTAATGGATTGAAGGGGCAATTTGGTTTAATTGATGATCTCCATCCCAATTTTCTAATACATGAAGTAGCTCATCAGAAATTTTAATATTACCTGCTTTAATTATGCTCACAACTTCTTGCGCCATTTCTACTTGTACTGTGGAGGTAGCATTAGCAGCCATCAATTTAGAATCTTCGGCCGTCCAATTACTTGGTTTTGCATTAATAAGCTCTACAATTTTGCCTGCTCTATCTCTTGGGTAGTAATAGCCGGGGTAAGAAATACCATCAACCGAGTCGGGTTGGTTGTTAGCCGAATACACATAGTCCCAAGGGGGATTTTCTGCTTGAGGATTTTTTGTAAAATCGTAGAACCCTTTTACATCATCTTTGCCTGTTCCGTCTAACACTATTTTGGTGTTAACATGTAAAGGCCTTATCGGCAGCATGGCAGAAGCCCACCACCCAATATTGCCATCCGTATCGGCATACATAATATTAAGCCCTGGTGCTTCTATTCCGGCACATGCATTTCGGGCATCTGCAATAGAAGCAATATGATTAAGTTGATACATTGCTAGCACAAAATCTTTAGAAGTTTTTAAATAAGCCCACCAAACAGAAATAGGAAATTTATTACTGGCATCTTTAAAAAAAATATCATTTACTATTGGGCCATGGTTAGAGGTTCTTATTTCTAGTGTATCTGCGGGCTCGCCTTTAATACTAATTACTTCTTGTCTCACTTCTAGGTTAACCCATGTGTTGTTATGATATACCTGGTTTTTATGATTATCATCGGTTTGCTCTTGATAAAAATCTACATCATCGTTTTCGAACATGGTTATGCCAATGGCAGCAAAATTATTATGCCCAAGTACTGCAAATGGCACACCTGCTAAATAATGCCCAAAATGACTCATGCCTGGGTATTCTATATGTGCTTCGAACCAAACCGAAGGCTGAGAGTACCCAATATGGGTGTCATTTTCAAAAACAGGTTTCCCCGACTTTGTTCTACTACCACCAATTACCCAACTGTTGCTGCCCACAATTAATGGAATGGGAATTTGTTTAATTACTTGAGCTAACGAAGTTAGTTTGGTAGAATCTACATGTGCATGATTATAAATAAGTGTCGTTTCTTCTTTTGAAGTATGTAGGATGTCTTCCAAATAGTTTGCTCCATGTTTTGCTACTAACTTGGTTAATATAGGATCAACCAAAAAACCTTCTGCAAAACCCATAGACATATAACCTGCGGCATTATAAGCATCTTCTATGCTAAATGGTTTTTTGGGTATCCCAATAATGGTAAACTCTATGGGAGTAGCCCCGTGTTCTATAAAACTATTAATGCCTCTATAGTAGGCTTCTGCTGCCATTTTATGAGGGCCAGAAGATGCGTTAAATTGCTTGGTAAACGTTTTTGATTTTTTTGCAACCCCAATAGTTCTAAAAAGTTTATCAACATCTAATAGGTCTGGTCCTAAAATTTCCGACAAAGTTCCTGTGGCAACTCTTCGAATCATTTCCATTTGAAATAACCGTTCTTGTGCGTGCACATAGCCTAATGCCATGTAGGCATCTTCTTCATTTTGTGCATAAATATGTGGGATGCCATAAGTGTCATATTTAACTTCAACTTTTTCCTTTAGACCTTCAATAGATAACGCTCCCTCGTAGGTTGGTTTGGTGCTTTGTAGATAAATATAGATAGAAATAGATGCAATAAGTATAATGCTGGCAACAATTAGAAGGAGCTTTTTCATTTGGTTGAGTTAGAATGCTCGAATGTATTACATAATAATTAAAGCACAAAAAAAGGAGACCGATTGGGTGCTCCTTCTTAATGCAAATGTTACCTAAACTTGAAAAGTGTTGTTTGTTATTGAGTCATTTTATTTTGAGTACTTGACCTCCTTCTTTAGTTCAACTAGTGTGCCAATAAAATAAACCTTCAATACGGTTTAATGGGGTTGTTTTGCAATAGTTGATATGTTCGATTATGTACAGTTTGTGCAATTTTGAACAAACAATATGCCCTGCTTGTAATGTTTGCTATACGGTACATTTAACTTACTTTTGCATTACCAATAGTGGTAGGGGTTTGCCCGAGGTTAAAACAGCAAAAAATCAAGAAAATGAGCGTTTTAGTAAATAAAGATTCTAAAGTAATAGTGCAAGGATTTACAGGTTCTGAAGGAACTTTCCATGCAAGCCAAATGATAGAGTATGGTACAAATGTTGTAGGTGGTGTTACGCCTGGTAAAGGAGGGCAAACACATCTTGATAAACCTGTGTTTAATACAGTGGCTGATGCTGTTGAAAAAGCGGGAGCAAATGTCTCTATCATTTTTGTGCCACCTGCTTTTGCGGCTGATGCCATTATGGAAGCAGCGGATGCGGGCATTAAAGTAATTATAGCTATTACCGAGGGTATTCCTACCAAAGATATGATGATTGCTAAAGAATACATTAGCACTAAAAATGTAACCCTTATTGGGCCAAATTGCCCGGGTGTTATTACGCCTGGCGAAGCAAAAGTGGGCATTATGCCTGGCTTCGTTTTTAAGAAAGGCAGAATCGGTATTGTGTCTAAATCTGGTACGTTAACCTACGAAGCGGCCGACCAAGTAGTTAAAGCTGGAATGGGAATTTCTTCTGCCATTGGTATTGGGGGCGACCCAATTATTGGTACTTCTACCAAAGAAGCCGTAGAGCTTTTTATGAATGATCCTGACACAGATGGAATAGTAATGATTGGTGAAATTGGCGGAAACTTTGAGGCGGATGCAGCACGTTGGATAAAAGCCCAAGGAAACCCTAAACCAGTAGTTGGGTTTATTGCGGGCCAAACGGCTCCTAAAGGGAAAAGAATGGGCCATGCTGGTGCTATTATTGGTGGGGATGATGATACCGCAGCTGCTAAAATGCGCATAATGAGCGAATGTGGTTTACACGTTGTTGAGTCGCCTGCCGATATTGGAGAGGTAATGGCTAAAGTAATGAACGGAAAATAATTTAATCGCAGGGCGATAGCCTATTTGGTTTAATTCCCCGACCCTTTGGGTCGGAAACAACTTTGTTTACGTAGTAAACTCCTACTGATACCCCGTCAGCTTGCTGCGGGGTTATTCATAATTTATTGTTTAGCGCAAGAGCAAGTTAAAACCAAACGATGACTTCTCCTAAACAGAGATAAGGCGGTAGCCTCAAACGTTTTCCCAGTCTTACGCTGGGTAATTTAAAAACATAAAAAGGGAGAACAATCATTGTTCTCCCTTTTGTATTTGGTTTACAATTAGCAAGTCACTCCGTAGGTCACGAAGGACTCCTATGGAGAGTCTTAGCCTTAATAAAAAATTTATTTCTTTTTCTGTTATATGTGGCACTTAAAGGCGACATTTTTAATTGGCTCCTAGCACTTGTGCTTACTGAACCCTGAAAAAATAGCACAAGCGGACTACTTGCGCTAGCAAAATATTTGCCCGTTGCACTGCGAAATAGCAAGTTATTAACGTGATGGTAATTTACCGTGATTAATATATTTTTAACTTGTTTAAAATAAAGGTCTTATGTCTTTAGTCTTTTCGTCTTATATCCGTTGGGTTAATAGTTACCTAGCAAATGCCACTGCTCGCATTTCGCGAATAACAGTTACTTTAATTTGCCCAGGATATTGCATATCGGTTTCTATTTTTTGCGATATATCAAACGATAATTGGCTCGCAACCTTATCCGAAACATGATCTGCATCAACCATAACACGTAGCTCTCTACCTGCTTGAATAGCATAGCATTTATTTACGCCATCAAAATTCATCGCTAAGCTTTCGAGGTCTTTTAATCGTTTAATATACGATTCCATTACTTCCCTACGAGCACCAGGCCGGGCTCCTGAAATGGCATCACAGGCCTGTATAATTGGCGAAATCATTGTGGTCATTTCAACCTCATCGTGGTGGGCGCCAATGGCATTACAAATTTTGGGGTGTTCTTTATATTTCTGTGCTAGCTCCATTCCAATAATGGCATGAGGTTTTTCGGATTCTTCGTACCACACCTTTCCAATATCATGAAGTAACCCCGCACGCTTCGCTTGCTTGGTATTAAGCCCAAGCTCTGCCGCCATAATGGCACAAAGGTTTGCCACCTCGCGCGAGTGCTGCAATAAGTTTTGCCCATACGAAGAACGAAAGCGCATACGACCCACCATTTTAATTAACTCAGGATGAAGACCGTGAATACCTAAATCGATAACGGTACGTTCTCCAATTTCTATAATCTCTTCCTCAATATTTTTACTTGTCTTGGCTACAATTTCTTCAATTCGGGCTGGGTGAATTCTGCCATCGGTTACTAAGCGATGAAGCGACAGTCGAGCAATTTCTCTACGTACGGGATCAAATCCCGAAATAATAATGGCTTCTGGGGTGTCATCTACAATAATTTCAATTCCTGTGGCCGCCTCCAGTGCTCTAATGTTTCTACCTTCACGCCCAATTATTTTACCTTTAATATCATCACTTTCTAAATTAAAAACAGAAACACAATTTTCAATAGCATGTTCTGTGGCGGTACGCTGAATAGTTTCAAGTACTATTTTTTTGGCTTGTTTGGTTGCTGTTAATTTAGCTTCTTCAACAATATCTTTAATTTGAGCGGAGGCTTTAGTGCGCGCTTCTTCTTGTAGGGTTTCTATAATTTGATCTTTTGCATCTTCGGCAGATAAGTTGGCTATTTTTTCAAGAATTGAAACTTTTTGTGCATTGAACTTATCTAACTCCTCTTTTTTTCGATTAACAACTTCAAGCTGATTGTTTAGCTTTTCTGTTAATTTCTCATTCTCATTTGATTCTCGTTTATTTTGCTCAATTTGTTTGGAGAGGTGTTGCTCTCTTTGTTTGAGTTTGTTTTCGTTGGAAATAAGCTGATTTTTCTTTCGGTTCATCTCTTCATCAAACTCAGCTTTAAGCTTAATAAATCGTTCTTTGGCGTCAAGAATTTTTTCTTTTTTAACTTCTTCTCCATCAATTTCTGCTTTCTTAATAATTAAAGCAGCATTTGATTTAGCTTTTTCTTCTTCGACCTTATTTGCTTTGGCAAATAGTATTTTGCCTATGATAACACCTGCTATTAATGCAACAATATCAGTTGCAATAATGTATATTAAATCTGTCATTTATTAACTCGTTAGTATGTTTATATACGAGCCAAACAAGTATGGAATAGTTTTAAACTATTAGAGAGATTGCGATAGTAGGTTATTTAATCCGGCTAATTTTTCTTGGAGCAGCTTATCATCTACATTGCTACCCTCTGTTTTTAGTCTTTCAACCAGTGCATCAAAAGCCACCATGGCCAATAGATCTTGTTTATCGTCTATTCCAAATTGGCTTTTGAAGCGTTTTATTTTTTCGTTAACAATTTTCCCAGCTTTTCTAATCCGCTCTTCTTCTTCCGGCTCTACTTTCATCGGGTATTCTCTGTCGGCTATTTTAATTTTTATTGAAAGCTTATTCATCTAAAGTAGGCATTATCGGCTTAATTGAGCAATGCAATAATCTATTTCGTTAACGTAATCGTCAATCTTATCTTTTAGTTTTGAAACATCCTCACTGTCTGTCTCTATGCTTCCTGCAATTTTACTAATTTTTATTTGATTTTGAAAATCAAGAACTTGCTCCTCTTTTTCTTTTAACTGTTCATTAAGATGCTGATTTTCAATTCTTAATTGCCCTGCTTTTTCTTTTTCACCCGCATACTGATTTAGCAGCAAATTAATTTTGCGCTCAAGCGATTGAAATTCATTTTGAAGGATTGAGTTCTCCATTTTTATTATTGTCTGATAATAGCACCTAATTCTTTTTCAAATGTAGCCATTAATTTTTTCATTGTTTTATCTATTATTTTATCGGTTAATGTTTTTTTATCGTCTTGAAGAATAAATTTTAAAGAATAGGCTTTTTTGCTCTTCTCTATTTTATCTCCTTCGTATAAATCAAATACATCTACTGATTTTATTAAATTTCGCTCCGTTTTACGTGTAAGTTCAAGAATATCTTGATAACTGATGGATTTATTTATAACCAACGATAGGTCTCTTCGAACCACAGGGTACTTAGAAATTTGCTTCACTATAATAGTATCATTTGTCTTGCGTAAAAGCAAGTCCCAATTAAAATCTGCATAAAATACTTTTTGTTTTATGCCCATTTTTTTTAGAATAGTACGGTTAATACTGCCTGCTTCAACGGCTATTTTCTCTCCTAATTTATAGGATAAACCATTGCTAAAAACATCTGATGTTTTTTTAGAAACATTGGTAGAGCTAAGGTTTAGTCTTCCTAAAACTCCTTCTGCGATTCCTTTTAGCTGATAAAAATCGGCTTCGATCTCATCGGAGTTCCATTGCTTGTCTTTTTCTAATCCTGTAATAAAAATAGCTAACCTTTTTTCTTCTTGGTATTTGCCTTCTCTTTTAAAATATTGCTTACCAAATTCAAATACCTTTAAATCTGATTGCTTATAATTAATATTTCGGGCGATTACTTCTAACCCAGAAAAAAGTAAACTCTGGCGCATTACGCCCAAATCTTCACTTAATTTATTTAGGATTTCAACATTTTCATTGGCGTTTAAAGAGTTCGTAAGATGGGTGTATGCTGGTTTCGTTAATGAGTTCGTCATTATTTCGAAATACCCATTATTTACTAAATAGGAAGCTATTTTTTGTTGGATTTTATCCAACTCTTTTGCTTGAGAATTAGCTAAAAAACTTGAGCCAGCACTATCGGGGAGCTTAATATTATTGAATCCATAAATACGTAGAATTTCTTCAATTACATCTGCTTCTCTAGTTACATCCACCCTAAAGGTGGGCACAAAGGCTTTAAATCCTGTTTCAGTGATGTTCTTAGGTTCAATATCTAGCAGGTTTAATATCGAAAGGATGCGGTCTTTGGGTATTTCCTGACCAATTAATCGGCTGATATTTCGGTAGGAAACGGCAATTTCTAAAGGGGCTATTTTAGTAGGATATATATCTACTATTTCCGAAGAGATAGAAGCTCCCGTTACTTCTTTTAGCAATAAAGCAGCACGCTTTAATGCATACAACGTTCCGTTGGGGTCGGTGCCTCTTTCAAATCTAAACGAAGCATCTGTTTTTAGCTGGTGTACCATAGCCGATTTTCGGATAGAGGCCGCATCAAAATAAGCAGATTCGAGAAAAATGCTAGTGGTTGATTCTGTTACTCCAGAAGTTAGCCCCCCAAAAACACCACCAATACACATAGGTGATACGCTATCGCAAATCATTAGGTCTTCGGCTTTTAACGTTCGTTTCTTGTCGTCAAGGGTAGTAAAAGAGGTATTAGCAGGCAAGGTTTTTACAATTACCTGCTGGTCTTTAATTTTAGCGTAATCAAAAGCGTGGAGGGGTTGCCCTGTTTCATGCATTACAAAATTGGTAATGTCAACCACATTATTAATGGGAGATAAACCGATAGATAATAGCCTGTTTTTTAACCATTCTGGCGATTCGCCAATGGCGATATTGGTTAAGGTAACGCCTGCGTATCGTTTGCAGGCCTCAGGGTTTTCCACTGAAACATCAATGGGAGCATCGTTATTGTCTTTACTAAAGGCTGCTACTGAAGGCCACCTAATTTCTTTTTTAGTTACGGCTTTAACATCTCTGGCAGTACCTATATGAGAAATAGCATCGGATCGGTTAGGTGTTAAGCCTATTTCGAATACATAATCGGTTTCGATGTTGAAATAATTACGTGCAGGGGTGCCTGGAGCCAAATTGGTATCTAACACCATAATGCCCTCGTGGGCTTTGCCCATTCCTATTTCATCTTCGGCACAAATCATGCCTTCTGAAACCTCTCCTCTTATTTTAGCTTTTTTAATTTTAAACGAATCTCCTTCGGCTGGGTATAAAGTAGTTCCAACAGTTGCCACAATTACGGTTTGGCCTTTTGCCACATTGGGAGCTCCACAAACAATGGGCGAAATGTTTCCGTTGCCAATGTCAACGGTAGTTACACTCAACTTATCCGCATTGGGGTGCTTGCTACAAGTAAGAACCTTGCCAATAACTAGCCCTTGAAGTCCCCCTTTAATGGCTTCAAATTTCTCTAACCCTTCTACTTCTAGTCCCGTATCGGTTAATATTTCTGAAAGTTCTTCAGGTGTTTTATCTACATCAATATACTGGCGAAGCCAATTATAAGAAATCTTCATTATTAAAAATCTTTAAGCGAACAAAATTAAGGATTTAACCGTTAACCGGTACGGTACACCGTACTTTCTTTGTGTTGTAGTGCCTTACTGAGTTGGAAAAGACTTTTCGCCTGCTTCAATAGCTATTTTTAATCTATTTTCTTTGGGTGGAAAAGGGCAGGTATATCCTTCCATATAAGCACAATATGGATTATAGGCTTTGTTAAAATCTAATATAATTTTCCCTCTTTGTGGAGGTTCTACATCTAAATAACGCCCTCCTCCATAGGTGGTTTCTCCACTTGTTTTATCTAAAAAAGGAATAAAAAGAGAAGGGTCGTTGCGTTTAGTAGAAGCCAACACTAATAAAGAGTTGTCCACCTCTTGCCAATTAAAAAGGGCTTTCCCTATAACTAAAAAGGTGTCGATAGTACCTGTGCTGGTAGCTAGTAAAAGCGTGTCTTTTGTGGCATTTTTATCAAGTTCAGCTTCTATTCTTAATGCTAGGTTTGCTCGAAAATATGGCAGGTAACTAAAATTAACTTTTTGAGCTAAAAAGGGAGAGGTAGTAGCATGCTTAAAAAATTCAGAACGCTCATGCCGATGCATGGATAGATGATTAATATAATGCTGTGGGTTTTCTTCTTTGTTTAAAACCCAGTATAAAAGTGCCGTGCTAAGCAGTATAACACTTCCAAGAATTATTTTTTTCATTTATTCCCTTAATTAAAACATACATTCGTCTGCCATGCTAAAATAGCTAGAATCGGTATATATGAGATGGTCTAGCACAGGTATTTCTAGTATAATGCCAGCCTCTTTCATTTTTTTGGTAAGGCTAATATCTTGTTGGCTTGGGTTTAAGTTTCCAGAGGGGTGGTTGTGAATAAGGATTATTCCACTTGCTAACGATTCAAGGGCGTGCTTAAATATTATCTTAGGGTCGGCTACGGTGCCAGAAACACCCCCTCGACTAATAGAAATGGGCTTGATAAGCTGATGGGCTCTATTAAGAAGTAATATCCAAAATTCTTCGTGAGGCAAGTCTTGTAGGTGAGGGCGCATTATATCATAGGCTATTTTAGAACTTGTTATTTTTATTACGGTGGGTTGGCCTGTTTCCTTTCGTCTTCGGCCAAGTTCTAAGGCGCTAATAATGGCGATGGCTTTGGCTTCACCAATGCCTTTAAATTTTTTAAGGTCATTAATGGAAAGTTTGGCCAAAGCGTTTAAATTATTATCTACAGAATGTAGAATTTGCTTGGCTAAGTCAACAGCCGTTAGGGTTCGTGTTCCTGAGCCTATGAGAATGCCGATAAGCTCTGCTTCGGATAAAACAGATTTTCCTTTTAAAAGCAGTTTTTCTCTAGGTCTATCTTCTTCGGCCCATTGCTTAATAGATGTTTTAATTTGCTCCAAATTATTAAATCCGGTTAGAATATGCGTAGTTGCGGATTTTAAGGTGCTTGCCTTTCGGTTTAGCACAAAAACCGTAATTACGTTTATTTATTGTTATGAGCTTTTTTATCTCTTTTGTTACTAATTTCCAAAATATTTTAAATACCAATTGATATTAGTTGGAATATTAGTGATTGAAGTTTTAGTGCTAATTTTTGGTAAACTACCTTGTTTTGATTCATTTTTCCAATCTTCTTTTTCAACTAATGTATGTTTAATTATATTCCATCCTTCTTTTAGTTGAATATTATAGCTTGTTACTTCTTGAAAATTGTAATCATTCTCCCATTTATTATTTACTTTACATACTGCTATAAAGTTACCATCTCTATCGCTATAATACCAAGAAAGGTAACTTCCTAATACTAAACTTGTATGACGATTTAAAGAGGCATTGTCTTGTATTTCTTTTTGGGTTGCAGGATAAAGAAAGCCCACATATTTATTCTTTTTATATAATGAGAGTTCAACTTCTACGGCTTTTGTTGTATTGCTTGACTCTTCTATTTCTTTTTCACTGCAAAAAGTCATACCAACCACGTTTTTTATTGATGACATATAAAATTCAAAATCTTCAATTCTATTTAAGTCAATATTCTGCCATTTAAAATGGATGCTGCCGTCTTTTAGAATTTGACCAACCGTAATTTTAATGCCATCTAAACCAAATGGTGCTACTTTAATATCTAACTTTCCTTTAGTATAATTTTCAATTTTCGGTATTGAAGAATTTGTTGTGTTAGCATGGTTTTGAGCGTTGGACGTTTGCAACAAAAAAAATGACAATACCAACAACAGCCAATTCTTTTTCATACTGTAACTTTTTGAAATACTAATAGATAGTGGTTTGCTTATTTCCATAATATATAATGTTTTAAATTCTTTCATCTACTCCGGTTTTAAGTCTTTTTTGGTTTATTAAGATCACAATGGTTTTTACAAATTACCCATACCGCTTACTGTAAACTTCAGTAAGGACTTAAAAGTACAAAATTTTGATGACCCACGTAGGAAAACTTTTTAATTCCGAAATTTCGGAATCAGAATAACACGTAGTCAAATTAAAAATTTGACGGGACTAGC
>CAZGDC010000001.1:0-49809 GCA_964524405.1 uncultured Roseivirgaceae bacterium | reverse complement strand
ACTAGCAGATGCAGAGGCAAAAGTTAAGGCGTTGGAGGAGCAATTAGCTGTAATGAGCTAGTCTTTGCATTCTGTTAGCATCCAAAGCTAAAAGAATAAATAATAAAACGGTAAAGGAAATAAGGGAAGACCCTCCATAACTAAAAAATGGAAGCGGAATTCCAATAACGGGAAATAACCCAATGGTCATGCCTATATTTATGGCAAAGTGAAAAAACAGGATTGTAGCCACAGAATAGCCATATACTCTAGCAAAACGCCATTTTTGCCTTTCGGCAATTTGGGTAATTCGTAACAAAAGGGCTGTAAATAAAATAATTAGCACCATAGAGCCTATCCACCCATGCTCTTCTCCAACAGTGCAAAATATAAAATCAGTACTTTGCTCGGGCACAAAATCAAATTTTGTTTGAGTGCCTTTTAAATAGCCTTTACCAATCAAACCTCCTGATCCAATGGCAATTTTAGATTGGGTTACATTCCAGCCTGCACCTAGCGGGTCGGAGTTTGGATTTAGTAAAACGAGGATTCTGTTTTGCTGGTGTGGTTTTAGTGCATTATCAAATGTATAGCCCACACTATGATACATGCCTATAATTAAAGCGCCAGCCATAACTGTAAAAATAATCTGTTTTACATTTTTACGATTAAAGTAGATGACGATGGCAACAATTAAAGTAACGGGAGTCCAAAAGTAGAAGTCGTTTTGTACTAAAAGTGCCAGCAGAAATATGATAGCAGAAGCAACGCCCAGTACCAAAGGAATTGGAGACATCCCTTCTCTAAAAAGTACCAAGATAAACATGGAAAAAACAAGTGCGGTGCCCGCATCTCCTTGAGCAATGATTAGAATGGTTGGCACACCAATGAATAGGCTAATAAAGAATAAATCCTTTAATTTACTTAGTTTAAAATTTGGGCGACTCACGTATTTTCCTAATGCTAAGGCAGTGGCAAATTTTGTAAATTCCGATGGCTGAAATCTAAAGGGACCAATTTCTAACCAAGATTTTGCCCCATTTACTTCTCTAGCAAAAATTAAAACCAGTATGAGCATTATAATAAAAAAGCCCAAAACAGGGTAGGCTAACGTATCGTAAATTTTATAATCAACACTAAAAATCACGATTATTATTGGTATGGCTACTCCAATAAATGCTAATTGTTTTCCAGCATTATGGCTTAGGCTAAAAAAGGAGGTAGTGCTATCAACATCGTAGATGGCTGCATAAATATTAATTACGCCAAAAAAAACGAGTAATCCATAGAGGATAATAGTGATCCAGTCAATTTTATTTATTAGGGCTTCGGTTCTTTTCATTCGAAATCTCCTTTTAATACGTAGGGTTCAAAATAAAGTGTTGCACTATCTCGCTTCAAATATTTATCAATTAATAGCCCCGAAATGGCTGCTGCTGCTCTAGCTCCCTGTCCAGCATTTTCTACATACACCGAAATAGCAATTTTAGGATTATCTCTGGGAGCAAAAGCAATAAAAACGGAATGGTCTGGATTAGGGTCATTTTGTACTGTTCCTGTTTTTCCACAGACTTCTATCCCTTTTAACTTAGCTCTATATTGCCCTGTTCCTGATTTTATAACTTCCGCCATAGCTTCTACCGCTATTTCGAAATAAGAGGAATCAACACCCGTATAATTTTTTTTAGTATATTTTGGTAATGGATTGCCCGTTTCGCCAATTGCTTTTATAAGGTGAGGGATATAATAATAACCTCTATTGGCTACAGTTGCTGTAAAATTTGCCATTTGTATAGGCACTACTAAATTTTCGCCTTCTCCAATTGAAAGGGAATAAATATTTGAATATTTCCATTCTCTACCCTTGTATGCTCGGTCGTAATATTTTGAGTCAGGAATCATTCCGCCTTTTTCTCCTGGTAAGTCGATGCCAAGTGGAGCACCAAAACCAAAAGTTTTAACATAGCCATTCCATTTATCAAGTCCAATTTTGGCATCCTTATACGGGCTTACTTCCACATGTTGAACAACCATTTTGCGCATTACTTGGTAAAAAAAAGGATTACACGAATTTTTAATAGCACCTATTAATTTTTCGGAGGTGCCAAATGGGTGGCTTGCCCCATTATGGCAACCAACTAAATTAGTGTTACATTTTAATCTAGTATAAGGTGTAATTACTCCTTCTTGCATAGCCACCAATGCTTGCACAATTTTAAAAATACTACCCGGTCGATAAGCGGCCATCAATGGCCTGTTGAAAAGAGGGTTTAATGTGTCTTTACTAATTTCTGCAAAGTTGGAACTAAACGACCGTCCTGTTAATAACCCTGGCGAATACGAAGGGGCTGATACAATGCTTAATATTTCTCCTGTTGAGGGCTCTATGGCTACTATGCTGCCTGATTTTCCTTGCATCAATTTTTCTGCATATTCTTGCAATTCTCTATCAATGGTAGAAACAATTGATAATCCTGGAACGGCATGTGTGTCGTACTTCCCATCTTTAAATCTTCCTTTTTCAACACCTCTAACATTTCTAATTTTATATCGTTTGCCACGGTGGCCTCTTAAAAACTGCTCGTATTTAGATTCTATCCCACTTTTCCCAATGTAATCACCACTGTGGTAATAATCCGAACTGTCTTTAGTTAGTTCATATTTACTAATTTCACTGATATAACCTAACGCATTTGCTAAAATTGGATACGAATATGATCGGGTAGTTCTAGGTTGAAGTACAAAGCCTGGAAATTCATCTAGTCTATCTTGAAAACTCGAAAATTCCTCTAAAGAAATTTGCTTAATAAAAATGGACGGCTTTACATAGGAATATGACTTAGCTTTGGCTAATTTTTTCGTAAAATCATTTTTAGTTATGCCCACTAAATCACAAAAAACAAGCGTATCAACATGCTTAATTTGCTTAGGGATAACTAATAAATCGAACATGGCTTTATTGGCTACGAGCAATGCTCCATTTCTATCATAAATTAGACCTCTAAATGGGTATTCTATTTCTTCCTGAATGATATTATTATCTGCCGCTGCTTTGTAGCTGTCATCAAGTACTTGTAAAGTAAATAGCCTTATGGCAAACAATAAGCTTACTGATACAAAGATACTTTGGATGATATAACCCCTGCTTTTATTCATCTACTTCCCTTCTTTTTTGCAAATAAGTATTGGATGATTATTACGATACTAAAAGTAAAAAGCGTTGATAAAATAATTTTTTGTAAGGTGTAAAAAAACATGTGAAACCCTCCAGCTTCTACTAAAAAAAGCATTGAATGGTGTAAAAAGATTAGAATGAAGGTGTACGTTGAAAACCAACTTAACCCCATAACCGATGGAGTGGGCTTAGCACCAGCAAGGTAGCCTCCATGTGGTGTAAATAAATTAAAAAATACAGGGCGTAAATACATTAATAATACCGAGGCAGAGGCATGTATGCCCAATGTGTTGGAAAAAATATCTACGGAAATTCCAGTGGCAAAACCAATGAGCATAGCAGCAATTATGCCAAGCTCGAATTGAAAGGTGAGCAAAAAGCCTACATATACAAAAGCAAATCCATTGCCGAGCAAAACCATTTTATTAAAAAGAAAAACTTGCAATAGCAAATAGCCAAAGAAGGTTATAAATTTTATGATGGTTTCTTTGTTCACTCTTCCGTGCTTAGTAATGAATCTAATTGAGGTAAATCTTTATTTACTACTACTTCTACTAAAGAAAGGCTACTGAAATCGTTTACGAGTCGAATTTCGATTTCGTAAAAAGTAGCTTCTTCTGGCAAGCTTAGGTTGCTAATGGTCCCTATTGGAATTCCCTTTGGATACACGGCATTATACCCACTTGTAAAAACAGAATCGCCTTTTTGTAGTTTATAATGCCGAGGCACATATAGTACTTTTGCAAGATTTGAAGCCCGCCCATCCCACTGTACGGTACATAAATTAATTTTGTTTTTTATCTCAGCAGATACACTCACATCAACATCTAATAAAGAAACAACGGTAGAATAGTTATCGCCAGTTCTTTTTACTTTACCTACAATCCCTCTATTGCCAATAACACCCATTCCTGGTTTAACTCCCTGATTACGACCCGAATTAATGGTGATAGTGTTATTGAGAAGGGAAACATTATTTTTAATTATTTTAGAATGTATAAAACTAAAACTGCCTAAGGTGTCAATTTCGGTGTTTTTATCAAACTGATTTAATAAAGCATAGTATTTTGCCCTAAGCATTACATTTTCTTTATTTATGCGTTCGTTGGCCTTTACCAAGTTAATGAAGCTGCTAATATTATTTGAAGTTTCTAAAACGCTACCAATGAGTGTGTTTGTAGAGTTGAAGAACGTTGCTCGATTATAATTGGAGTTTTGCACTACCAAAAATAGAGCAGCCGCTTGAAGAATAATAAAAACTAAAAAAGCTCTGTATTTGTATAGAAACAGAAATAAACTGCGCATTTGTTAACGGTTATGTCATTAGCACAGGCTTGTACTGCTTCAGGTTTTTCATGGCAATGCCAGTTCCTCTAACTACTGCTTTTAAAGGGTCTTCTACCACATGAATTGGAAGTTTAGTTTTAAGGGCTAATCGCTTACTTAAACCTCTAAGTGAGGCTCCACCCCCAGTTAGATGTATGCCTCGGTCATAAATATCGGCCGAAAGCTCTGGTGGAGATATCTCTAATGCTTTTAGTACAGCCTCCTCTACTTTTGAAACCGACTTATCTAAGGCAAAAGCAATTTCTGAATAAGAAGCTTTAATTACCTTCGGAATGCCTGTCATTAAATCTCTACCTCTTATTTCATAGTCTCCAGGGGGATCATCAAGTTCTGTAAGGGCTGAACCTATTTCTATTTTAACTCGTTCTGCAGATCGCTCTCCAATTAATAAATTATGCTGCCTGCGCATATAATCAAGAATGTCTTTATTAAATGTATCTCCAGCAATTCTGATGGATTGATTACTTACAATGCCTGAAAGCGCAATAACAGCAATTTCAGTAGTTCCGCCACCAATATCTACAATCATAGAACCCATGGGTTCTTCAATATCAATGCCTGTGCCAATAGCTGCCGCAATAGGCTCATAAATCATATAAACTTCCTTGGCGCCAGCATGCTCAGCAGAATCTCGTACGGCTCTTTTTTCTACTTCGGTAATGCCTGATGGAATACAAATAACCATTCGATGACTTTTAGGAAAAATACTCCTGCTTCCTTCATCAATCATCTTAATCATACCTCTAATCATCTGCTCAGCTGCATGAAAATCTGCAATTACACCATCTTTTAAAGGACGAATTGTGCGAATATTATCGTGCGTTTTTTCGTGCATTTGCATCGCTTGCCTACCAATGGCCAATACTTTATTAGAACCACGATCGATGGCAATAATCGAAGGCTCATCCACCACAATTTTATCATCTTTAATAATTAATGTGTTTGCGGTTCCTAAATCGATGGCAAGATCACTTGAGAAAAAATTAAAAAAACCCATGCTAGTTGTTAAATATTAGTAGTTAAATAAAATTTAAAATTGTATTATTTTACAAGCTGACTAAAATACAAATTTGTTTTAAAAATAAGTTTAAAACAAACCCATTTTAATGTTTAAAGTGCCTTGTTCCTGTAAAAACCATTGAGATATTGTGATTATTGCAATAATCGATAGAATCTTGGTCTTTTTTTGAGCCGCCTGGCTGAATAATGGAAGTGATGCCCGCTTTGCTTGCGGCTTCAACACTATCTGCAAATGGAAAAAAAGCATCTGAAGCTAAGGCTGCTCCATCTACCGAAAATCCAAAGGTTTCGGCTTTCTTTATGGCTTGTTGCAATGCATCTACACGAGAGGTTTGTCCTATACCGCTTGATAGCATCTGCCCGTTTTTAACCAATACAATGGCATTTGATTTTGTATGCTTGCAAATTTTTGATGCAACTAATAAATCGTTTATTTCTTCAAGTGTTGGTTGCTTTTTAGTTGCAGTGGTTAATCCATCTTGGTTATCAGTTGTGTTATTGGCTGTTTGCTGAATTACTCCTCCTAGCAGCGATTTAAATATAACTTTAGCCTTAGGATATTGTTTTAATTGCAGAAGCACTCTGTTTTTTTTCGATGTAAGTATCTCAAGAGATTCTGCGTTAAATGAAGGAGCAATGAGCACTTCAAAAAAGAGGTTGTTAATTTCGTTGGCAGTTTCAGTATCAATTTCAGTATTAGCAATAAGCACTCCTCCAAAAGCTGAAAGCGTATCGGCTTCAAATGCCTTTAAATAGGCTTCTTTTGTGCTGCTTGCGGTAGCAACACCACAGGCATTAGTGTGTTTAAGTATGGCAAAAGCAGTCTCTCCTTCAAATTCTTTTATAAGGCTGATGGCCGCTTCAATATCTACTAAATTATTGTAGGATATTTCTTTACCGTGTAGTTGTTCGAAAATTTTTTCTAAATCACCAAAAAATACACCTTGTTGATGTGGGTTCTCTCCGTATCGCAACGTTTTACTGGTAGTAATACTATTTTTAAAAGCAGGTATATCTTTTTCTTTGTTAAAATAGTTAAATATAGCTGTATCGTAATGCGAGCTTACATTAAAAGCATAAGCGGCAAACCTTTTTCGCTCGGTTAAGGAAGTAGTACCACTACTAGTTTCGAGAATTTGAAGTAGCTCTTTGTATTGTTCTCTGGAGCTTACTATTAACGCATCTTTATGGTTTTTAGCGGCAGCTCTAATTAAAGAGATACCACCGATGTCTATTTTTTCAATAATATCCTCATCGGTTGCTCCACTATTCACCGTTTCTTCAAATGGATATAAATCCACAATAGTTAGGTCGATGGGAGGAATGCCATGCGCAGTGGCTTGTGCCACATCTTCAACATTATCTCTACGATATAAAATACCTCCAAATACTGTGGGATGTAAGGTTTTTACTCGGCCTCCAAAAATGGAAGGGTAACCTGTTAACTCTTCAACAGGGGTTGCCTCAATCCCTAACTCCTTGATAAACAATAAAGTGCCTCCAGTAGAGTATAGCTTTACATCCATGGCATCTAATTTTCGAATGATTGGAGCTAGGGCATCTTTATGAAATACGGAGATAAGAGCGGAAGCGATTTTCTTTTGCATTAAAAAAATATTAAGTTGCAAAAGTACCTGTTTTTAGCTGTTAATTTAACCTGCTCTTAATTAATTTTTTAACAACCATTAAAATGGTTTTAGGGTAGTACTGATGTTCTAGTTTGTGAATTTTGGCAGCTAACGAATCAGCTGTATCAGCTAAAGTTATTGGGCACTTGGCTTGGTAAATAATAGCCCCTTTGTCGTATTCATTATTTACGTAATGAATGGTTATGCCAGACTCTTTTTCTTTATTATTAATGATGGATTCGTGCACAAAATGGCCGTACATTCCTTTGCCCCCATAGTTTGGTAAAAGTGCAGGATGAATATTTAAAATGATAAAATTAGCAATAAATTTTTGAGGTACCAACCACATAAATCCTGCTAAAATAATAAGGTCAATTTGATCTGAAATAAGTTGATTAAACACTGTTTTAGAGTTGTAAAAATCATTTTTATTAAATGAACTAGCTTTTATTCCTTCATTTTTAGCTCGTGTTAATGCATAAGCATTTGCATTATTAGCATAGAGACTTTTAATTTTAACATCATTATTGTTTTTAAAGTACTCAAAAATAGCTTGTGCGTTAGTGCCACTACCCGATGCAAAAATTGTAATGTTGATTGGAGTATTTGTCATTTTAAAAAGATCATACTTGAAATGCCTACTAGCATTATAATTTTCACCAATTGGCTGATGGATTTATAATCTAATTTTTTATCAGCTTTTGATATCTGAAAACTAAGAAAACTAAGAATAATTAACAACGATAGTAAAAAAGGTAAAAATATATGCCAATCTTTAGTAATTATAAAAACGGCACCTAAAAATAGAGCATTAATAAAATAAATAATTTTTTTAGATGCTGGCATCCCTATAGAAATGGGGAGTGTTTTACAACCAAATTTCTCGTCTCCTTCCACATCTTCCATATCTTTTATTATTTCCCTTATTAAGGTCATAAAAAATGCGAAAGCGGCATAAATTAAAATAATGTTAAGATTTGTTCGATATAAAATATAAATAATAAAAACGGATAGGCTAGTTAATAAACTAACGGTAATATTTCCCCATAAAGGCAAGCGTTTTAATTGATTTGAGTAGAGCCATAATAAAAAAGCGGCAATCAAATTAACACCCATTATCCACCACGAAACGGTTGCTCCCAACAAAATGCCAATAAAGTTGAACGTAGTGTGAAAAATAATAACTTGCTGCCTCTTAATATGTTTACCTATTACAACACGGCTTGGTTTATTTACATAATCTATTTTAATATCGTAATAATCGTTTATTAAGTAGCCCGCTGCGGCTATAAAAATCGTAGAAATTACCACTAAATATAAACTTGTTGAGGTAAACACTTCTAAAAGTAAAGTACTATCAATTAAAAATAGGGCAACCATAAATTGGGTAAATGCAATAATGGCGAGGTTTTGATACCTAATCAATTTTAGAAGTTGAAAAAAACTATTCATCGGTATCTTCTTGGTAATGATCTACAATTTGCTGCGAAATAATTTTGTATATCTCTTGTTGATTCTGGTTGTTGGATAAAAGCTCTAAATGTTTATCCAGCACTTCAAAATCCTGCCTTTTTGCAGGGCCAGTTTGTACATTACTAGGGCCAAATTCTATGGCTTTTGAAATGGATTGCTCTAGCAAGGGTTGCAAAATGGAAAGATCTAAGTTGGCTTTTTTTAAAATGCTATGAGATTGAGTGAGAAGCCAATTAGTAAAATTATTACTAAAAACAGCCGCAAGATGCAATTGTTGCCTTTGAGAAGAAGATATTGATAATACGTTGGAAGACAAGGACTTTGCTAACTTCGTTAATACACTATTTGTTAATTTATTCTCCGCTTCAATACATATTGGTATGTTACTAAAATCAATCAATTGGTTTTTAGTAAATGTTTGCAAAGGGTAGAATACACCAATATTAGAGGTTGCTAAATACCCAAGGGTGGTTATAGAAACAGATCCAGAGGTATGAACAACGATAACATCGTTTGTTAATATAATTTCTTTAGCAATATCTTCAATGGCATCATCGGCTACGGCAATAATTATAATATCTGTACCGGTGTTTGAAAAATCCAACTCTTCTTTTACTTGTCCTTCATATAGCTTACCCGCTAATTTTGCAGCATTTTTTATATTTTGGCTATAAATATTTATTACCGATGCACCGCACCGTTCTAACGCTGGAGCTAAGTTCCAAGCTAAATTTCCAGCTCCAATAAAATCAATTTTTAAAGCCCTGCTCATACTTTATTGATTGTAATGAATGAGTTTCATTTTTTTATCTTAATCCAAATCATTATTCTTGATGTAAATATCACACTAATGAAACATCTATTCTACATTTTCTCGATTTCTATCCTTGTAATTTTCTCTTGCCAACAAAAAGAGGCAGAAGAGGAAAAAACACTTACCGATACGGAGCTTCATGCGTTGGCCGACTCTTTAGCGCATAAATTCATTATTGTAGATGGCCATGTTGATATTCCTTATAGGTTGTGGCACAACCCGGAAGATATTTCGGTACGTACCGAAAATGGCCATTTTGATTATGTGAGAGCCAAAGAAGGGGGGCTAGATGCACCCTTTATGTCAATTTACATTCCTTCGAATAAGGAAGATAATGGAGCAAAATTATTAGCAGATAGCTTAATTGATTTAGTTGAAAAAATTGTGAGTGACAACCCAGAAAAGTTTGCAATAGCTACTAACCCAATTCAAATTAAAGAACAGTTTGCCAAGGGGCTTATTTCTTTACCAATGGGGATGGAGAATGGGGCGCCTATTGAGCACGATTTAAAGAATGTAAGCTATTTCTATAATCGAGGCATACGATATATCACGTTAACGCATGCCAAGGCAAACCATATTTCAGATTCCTCCTACGATAGCATTCGGTTATGGAATGGGCTTAGCGAGTTTGGGGAAGAACTTGTTGCCGAAATGAACCGTATTGGTATTATGGTTGATATTTCTCATGTAAGCGATAGTGCATTTTATGATGTTTTAAAAATTGCGAAGGTGCCTGTAATCGCTTCTCATTCAAGCTGTAGGCATTTTACGCCAGGTATGGAGCGCAATATGTCAGACAAAATGATTAAAGCGCTAGCTAAAAATGGAGGAGTAATACATATCAACTTTGGCTCTTTCTTTCTCGATCCTGCCTTTGCGCAAGAGGATAGAGACACTACTTATTTTGCTAAGGCTTCACAAATAGCTGATAATGTGGACAGAGTGGTAGAATTAGCAGGAATTGATCATGTAGCATTCGGCTCTGATTTTGATGGAGTTGGTGATTTGCCCGAAGATGTAAAAGATGTATCGCAATTGCCAAATGTAATTTATGAGCTCTTGAAAAGAGGTTACTCTGAGGAAGATATTGAGAAAATTTGCAATAAAAACACCTTTAGGGTTTGGCAGCAAGTAGAAGACCACGCAACTAAAAATAAATTATAGCATTTGGAAAAGGACAAGATTTATTCGAAATCACAACTTGCGTTACGCAATGGCAATGATAGGGAAGATATTTGGGTGGCTTATAAAGGATTAATTTATGATATGAGCGAATCTAAATTATGGCGCAATGGCAAGCATTATGAGCATTGGGCTGGGCAAGATTTGACCGAAGAGTTGAAAGATGCCCCCCATACTAATAAAGTATTTGCTAAATTTAATAGGATAGGTAAACTCGAAAATTAATGTGGTTAGTAGTAGATAGTGGTTCCACCAAAACAGAGTGGATTTTATTTAACCAGTTTGGTTTACAGCAACGAATTTTTTCTTCAGGCTTAAATCCACTATTTCTTTCTCAAGATAAATTTTGCGCCAATATTTTGTCTTCTATACCTGCAAATTGGTGTAATATAGTAACAGAATTTTGGTTTTATGGTGCAGGCTGCGGCACCGGTGAGGTGAAAATAAAAACTCAATTTTGGTTAAAGTCTGTTTTTACAGTAGCTAATATAATGGTAGAATCTGATCTTTTAGCGGCCGCGCGAGCAACTTGTGGTAATAATAAAGGAGTTGTAGCTATTTTAGGCACAGGGTCGAACAGTTGTGTTTATGATGGACAAGCCATTAAAGAGCATATTAAACCACTTGGATTTATTTTGGGGGATGAAGGCAGTGGAGCAGCCCTTGGTAAGGCTTTACTAAAGCAATTACTACGAAACCAATTGTCACCAAAATTATCAGCGGCTATTTATAAAGACCTTGGCATGGAATATGATGAAATTATAACTAAGGTATATCGCTCAGATTGGCCAAATCGATTCGTAGCTTCTTGCTCAAAGGTGTTGCATGCGTATAAAAAAGAGGAAGAAATTAGCAATATAATAGAAAATGAAATAGATGCCTTCACTAGGGTATTAAGGCTCTATAAATCAGAAGTAGAGGTGTATTTGGTAGGTTCTATCGCCTTTTATTTTGAAGAGTATATTCGAGTTAGTTTAAATAAGTATGGGTTAACACTAAAGGTTGTACTAAAGTCTCCTGGAGATAGTTTAGTAAATTATCATCTAAGAAATCACCTTTTTTAACCACCTTTTTTAATTTTTGCCAAAAGCGGAATTAAGTAATTATTTCCAGATTTTTCTTCCAAGCATAATGCACGTGTTCTGCGTGATTTTATTTTTTTAAAATGCCTATCTCTAAAAATAAAGGCTTCCCCATCTTCAATATCTTTAACAAAAATTTCCGAATTATCTTTATTAGGGAAAAGTATTGCCCACAACCGTGGGTCAGCTGCTAATGATGCTTTTGGGTTTTTAAGGTGCATTGCGAGTGCAGAAAGCAAGTGTGTATCAAAAATGTTACGAGTCAATAATGGGACTAATAATTTTCTAAAAGTATTTTTCCACTCCTTACCGTGAGGCTTTGGGTTTCTTCCGAAATTTATCATTACATCTAGGTGCGCCAATTCGTGAATGTATGTAATTAAAAATAGCTGCGGAGAAAGGTCTCTATTAATTGAAATGGAATGAGATTTAGTTTGAGGCGAATATTTATAGTGCCCAAATTTCGATTTTCTATTAGCACCTAAACCCAATGTGTAATTGTATTTCTCACTTATGTTTATACAATAGTTAACAGCATTTATGGGTAAATACTTTTTAAATAGCTCCGTCATATTTTATAAAAATAAAAGGGAGAAAACTAATAGTTTCCTCCCTTTTATGAATAGTTTAGAGTTTTTTACTCTTTAATCCATCGATTCTTTTACCTCAGTAGCAAGAGAATCAGCTGCGTCTTTCACTGCATCAGCTGCATCATCTACTGCTTCTGTTGTAGCCTCAGCCGCATCAGTTGCAACCTCTTCAACCGCATCAGCTGCTTCTTCAATGGCATCAGTTGCAGCTTCTTCAGCAGAAGATGTGTCTCCTCCGCAAGCTACCATAGTAAATGCAAAGCCAACTGCAAATAATAGTGTTAATAATTTTTTCATGTTAAAATTGTTAGATTAAGAATATTAGTAAGCATCAAAATTTCTGAAAAAATTAGATTAATCCTAGCTAAATGCTTATTTTTTTCTAAAATAAACTTTTACAGGCACTCCTTCTAAATTAAAGTGAGCCCTTAATTTATTTTCTAAAAATCGTTGGTAAGGTGCTTTTATGTATTGTGGTAAATTACAGAAAAATGCAAAACTGGTTGATTGGGTAGGTAATTGAGTGATGTATTTTATCTTAATATGCTTCCCTTTTAATGCAGGCGGTGGATACCTTTCTATTTCTGGTAGCATCGCATCATTAAGTTTTGAAGTGGCTATTTTTTGAGCACGGTTCTCAAAAACTTCGACTGCTAATTCTATTGCTTTAAAAATTCGTTGTTTATTAATTACAGATGTAAATACAATGGGAGCATAAGAAAGAGGGCCTAATTTCTGTTTCATCTCTTCCCTAATTTTAACAGCGGTATTGGTTTCTTTCTCTACCAAATCCCATTTATTAATCATTATTAATACGCCTTTCCCATATTTATCGGCTAGTGCAATAATATTTACATCTTGCGCTTCTAGGCCTCTTTCGGCATCAATTAGAATAATGCACACATCGCTATCTTGTAAAGATTGCAAGGCTCTTAACACGGAATAAAACTCAATATCTTCCGTTACTTTAGATTTTTTTCGAATACCAGCCGTATCGGTTAAAATAAAATCTTTACCAAATAGATTATACCTTGTATTGATGGAATCTCGTGTGGTGCCGGCTTGGTCGGTTACAATATTTCTGTCGGTGCCTACCAGCGCATTTACAAACGAAGATTTGCCTGCATTAGGTCTGCCTAAAATGGCAATTCTTGGTATTCCTTCATTTGGGTTTCCTACATCTTCTGATTGAAAAGTACTAACAACGGCATCTAATAATTCGCCAGTACCAGACCCATTTGAAGATGAAATGGGAAAAACATCATCAAAGCCTAAGGCATAAAATTCGCCTGCCATAAAACTCATTTCAGTAGTATCCGATTTGTTAACGGCTATAAATACAGGCTTGCCAATTTGGCGCACAACTTTTGCAAAATCCTCGTCTAAACCTGTAAGGCCATCTTTAGCATCAACCATAAAAATAATACAAGATGCTTCGTTTAAAGCAAGCTTTACTTGCTCACGTATAGCGCCCTCAAAAATATCGCTAGATCCGCTCACGTAACCACCCGTATCAATGGTAGTAAAATGCTTGCCTGTCCATTCGGCATACCCGTATTGTCTATCGCGTGTTACACCACTTTCGTTATCCATGATGGCCGTTCTTTTTTCTACTAAACGATTGAAAAAAGTTGATTTTCCAACATTTGGTCTTCCTACTATTGCAACTATATTTGCCATTTTATTTTCTAACTTACAGTTTTATTAATACTTTATTGCTTCCGGTCGAGTTTTGGTTTCTATTATAAGTAACATTAATGATTGAATGATAAAAGGTAATCTTCATTAGCAAATATGGTAGCTTAGACATCCTTTCATTTAACTATTCTATCATTCTTTAATTAGTATCCAAATCCTTTAATCGATTGCTTTTTATGTCGCCAATCGCTAGCCACTTTTACGTACGTTTCTAAATGAATTTTTTTATTAAAAAAAGTTTCCATATCCTGCCTTGCAGCAATACCCACTTTTTTTAACGCTTCTCCTTTATGCCCTATGATAATACCTTTTTGACTTTTACGCTCTACGTAAATTAACGCCCTAATTCTAATTATTTTTTTATCTTCTTTAAATTCTTCTACAATTACTTGAGTGCTATAAGGCACTTCTTTTTTATAATTCTGAAATATTTTTTCTCTAACAATTTCTTCTACAAAAAACTTTTCTGGTTTATCAGTAATCTCATCTTTAGGAAAATAAGCTTCGTGCGCTGGCAAAAGTTCCAAAATAGTATCGAAAAGGATGTTTACGTTTTCCCCTTTTAATGCAGATACTTCAATGGTTTTTGCTGGAGTAAAAACCTCATGCCAATAGGCAATTTTATCATAGGCCTGAGAACCTGTAGATAAATCTATTTTGTTCATTACCATTATCACAGGCTGCTCTAGTGATTTTAATCGTTGAATAAACTCCTCATCGTGCTTTTCATAAAGATCGGTAACAAATAAAATTATATCTGCATCCTCTAGCGAAGAACTTACAAACCGCATCATTGTATTTTGCAATTCGTATTGTGGTTTAATTATGCCAGGCGTATCAGAATACACTACTTGAAAATCTTCTCCGCTCAAAATGCCCATAATGCGATGTCGCGTAGTTTGAGCTTTAGAAGTAATAATAGAAAGGCGTTCGCCCACCAATTGATTTATTAATGTTGACTTGCCTACATTGGGCTTTCCAATAATGCTTACGAATCCTGCTTTGTGCTTTTTATCTGCCATAAAAAATAATATGTCGCAAAGGTATTTGTTTTTAATTAATAGCAATCTATTTTTGTACTCCCTTAGCAAAAGGCTTGGGCAAATAAGTAAAACACATTTAAGGTTTGGCACATGGCATGAGTCATAAAGTTAGGTTTTAAATGAAAAATATATCGCAGGGTGGAGTCCCGAAAGATTCGGGAGTAGCTCGTTAATTAAATAATATTTTAATCTGAGCAATAGATAGCGATATTATTTTGTAAAAATATATCGCGGGGTGGAGCAGTTGGTAGCTCGTCGGGCTCATAACCCGAAGGTCGTTGGTTCAAGTCCAACCCCCGCTACTCTTAAAGGGTGTCGCATGCGACACCCTTTTTTGTTGCTTAATTTGTTAGCAATTTCCAAATTACCATTACCTTAGATTTTCTGATATAATAAACAATAGTATGAGATTGCTTACGGTAATTATTTTATTCGTTTTTTCAACCCAAGTGTTAGCTCAAGAGAAACTAGCTAGAATAGAAAAAGAAATTGTTCTTCTTAAAAATGAGCATAATCTTATCCCCTTTAAAAATTTAGAAACTTTATCTATCAGCTATGAGGATAAAGAATTGGCACTATTTGGGAAACGATACACCCAAAACAAAGGCATCCAAACCGTATTGGTTACATCTAGTGTAAATGTAAAAACAGTAGCTAAAATCAAGGTGCTTATATTATTTAGTGATTCCGTAAGCATTAACCTAGAACAGATAAATAAATTTGATGCCATTATTTATGCAAATCTCAGAAATGCTAAAACACTTGATTTAATCTCTCAAAAACTATTTGGGGGGCATGGGTTTAATCAAACGCTTACTTACCCTGTATATGGATTTGAAATAGGAGCAGGCATTAAAACGGTTGGAAACCTTCGCTTTAGTTTTGACACTCCTTCAGAAGTAGGGATTGACTCCCTTTTTCTCTATCAAAAAATAGATTCCATTGCATTAATGGCGATAGACTCAGGTGTGGCACCAGGTATTCAAGTGCTGGTGGCTAAAAATGGCAAGGTGATATTTCATAAAACGTATGGCTATTTAACGTATGATAATAAAGAGCCAGTAAAGAAGGAATTGCTTTATGATTTTGCTTCGATTACAAAAATTACAGGGGCACTTCCCGCTTTAATGCAGCTTTACGATCAGGATAAATTTAGTTTAGATGCTACTATGGGTACGTATTTGCCCTATTTTGCTAAAGGCAATAAAAAGGATTTACAGTATCGTCAGGTGCTTTCGCATAATGCCCGATTAAAAGCGTGGATTCCGTATTGGAAAACCACCATTAAAAAAAATGGGAAATACAAACGAAACACGCTATCGCATGATTACACGGATGACTACACTACAAAAATTGTAGATGATCTGTATTTGCACAAAAATTATAGAGCTATTATTTATAAGCAAATTCGTAAATCACCTTTGCGTGAGGAAGCAGGTTATAAGTATTCAGGATTGTCGTTTTATCTATATCCTGATATAATAGAGAAAATTACTAATCAAGATTTTGAAACGTATTTAAAAACGAATGTATATGAGCCACTTGGCGCAAGTACCATTACCTATAACCCATTAAGATATTATAAAGCAGATAAAATTGTGCCTACAGAAATTGATACACTCTTTCGGATGATCCCTCTAAGAGGTACAGTACACGATGAGGGAGCTGCTATGATGGAAGGGATTTCTTCCAATGCAGGCCTTTTTGGAACTACTTTAGACCTTGCTAAAATTATGCAAATGTATTTATGGATGGGAAGCTATGGTGGAGAACAATTCATTTCTAAAAATACGATGGAATTGTTTACAGCTTGCCATTATTGTAACGAAGGGAACAGGAGGGGTTTAGCGTTTGATAAACCAGTACTAACAAATAAAGAAAACGGTTCCACAGCCATAGATGCCTCTGCTCATAGTTTTGGACATGCAGGTTATACAGGTACGTTTGCTTGGGCCGATCCTGAAAATGGGATGTTATTTATTTTTATGTCAAACCGTGTTTACCCTACTCGAAATAATCGAAAATTGTACCAATTGAATATACGGCCTGCCATGCATCAAGCGATCTATGATGCTATTAAAGAATTTGAACGATAAATATTGAGTCCACTCCGAAAACTCACATATTTCATAAAACTCAAACCTAGTACGATTTTCTCTTTTTACTAGGCTAAGATACTAAGGCCATCTACGTATAAAAGCGGGTATTATTTAAGTAGGCTATTTCTCAACTTTGTATTACCCAATACTAAACTATATAAAGATGAAATCAATAACAACTCTCGTAAAACACCCCATAGCATTTGTGCTAATTGTGTTATTATTAATTTTTGCATTATTATTTTCTTCCAAAGTTGCCCAAGGGTCTGACATGCCAGCTGTAAGGCAAATATTAGAAGTGGTAGATGGTAACACACTCAAGGTTTCAACCATGGAGGATGACACATTTAAAGTAAAGCTAAAAGGTGTTGACGCACCTGAATTAGGACAAGAATTTGGGATAGAATCGTTAAACTATTTGCAAAAATTGATAACAGATAAAAATGTATTGGTAGAATATAGCGGCAAAGACCGATGGGGTAATAGATTGGTTTATGTAACCACTAATAAAGGAAAAAGTATTAATGAAATAATGATTAAAGAGGGCTATGGTTGGGTAGATAGATTTTTTATAAACAAACCAGACTTGATGGAATTACAACAGATTGCAGAGAAAAAAAACGCTGGTTTATGGACAAAAGAAGACCCAATGGCTCCTTGGGTGTATGATAGAATTCAAATCAGAGTTAATTCAAACGGAAGATAGAAACAGCGTTTTGTTTAGCCAATAGTAGAAATAAAGTATTTTTTTAGATTATTTTTTTAATGCTCCGCTAGTTGGCGGAGCAATTTTTTTGGTATCTGTTTGTTTAGTTAGTATGATAAACAAACTCATTATTCTATTAGTACTGGTTAGTTCATCAGCATTCGCTCAAAATAGTGTACAAGTAGCATCTATAAAAAGAACGGTTGCTTTAACGTACGAAAAAGGGAAATTCTATTATTATTCCAAATTTGTGCACCCGTATGATTTTTATTTTGATCAAAAAATAAGAGAGTATGAGGAACGAATGGTAGCATTAGTTAAGAAACGGAAAAAAATTGCGAAGCTAATGCAGAAACCTCAATACGCTGACCTTTCTTATTTTGGCCATAAACGAAAACCAAAAAAAAGACCTCTAGGGAAGCGTAAATTTTGTAAAGAATGTGAAATTGTACACTGATTGAGCTGCCAATTGTGCTTATTAGTTTCATCCGATTTAGATTCTAATTTCTATTGCCTTATTTTTACACTCTTGATTTCAATTCTTTAAGAAACCATGTAATTATCAAGTAAGAATGAAGATAGATTCTAAAGTGAACCCAATAAATCGAAACTCAGGAACGGAACTAAACCTGAGTCTAATAAATAAAATTAAAATTAATCGCAGTGCTGTTGAAAGACGAGCGGCTACGATGGGCACAAGACGTGCCGTAAAAAAAGAGTGGCAGGCTGCTTGGCTTTTACGAGCAATTACTTGCATAGACTTAACCACGTTGGCTGGTGACGATACCGATGGTAATGTAGCTCGCTTATGCGCCAAAGCGCGGCAGCCTGTAAGAGAAGATATTTTGCAAGCACTTGGTATGGAACAGCCCATTACCACAGGTGCTGTTTGCGTATATCATAACTTAATTCCAGCCGCATTAAAATCATTAAAAGGCAGTAATATACCAGTGGCGGTAGTGTCAACGGGTTTTCCTGCAGGGCAGATTACAAGTGAACAGAAAATATCGGAAATAAAAGCTTCAGTAGCAGCAGGTGCCAAAGAAATTGATATTGTAATTAGCCGTGCCATGGTGCTTACAGGCAACTGGGAAGCATTATATAATGAAGTAAAGGCGTTTAGAGCAGCTTGCGGTGATGCTCACCTAAAAACGATTTTGGCAACGGGCGAATTGGCTACGCTAACCAATGTGGCTAAGGCCAGCCAAATTTGCATGATGGCTGGAGCCGATTTTATTAAAACAAGCACAGGTAAAGAAAGTGTAAATGCCACTTTGCCTGTAAGTTTGGTAATGGTGCGAGCGATAAGAGATTATTACGAACGCACGGGATTTAAAGTAGGGTTTAAGCCTGCAGGAGGAATAAGTAAAGCAAAAGATGCTATTACTTGGCTTATACTTATTAAAGAAGAGCTAGGAGATGAATGGCTTAATAATCAGCTTTTTAGGTTTGGTGCCAGCAGCTTGCTAGGCGATATAGAAAGACAATTAGAACATTTTACTACGGGTAGATATTCTGCTAGTTACAGACATCCGGTAGCTTAATAAAAATATAATGAGTGTAGCTTCAATTTTTGAATCAATGGAATACGGACCAGCTCCTGAATCTAAGGATATGGCAATAGAATGGTTAAATAATCATCAGCCAAACGTTAAACAATTTATTAACGGCAAATGGGTAGCCCCAAAGTCAAAAAAATACATGGATAGCCTCGATCCTTGCTCGCAAGAGAAACTGGCCTCTATTCCTATCTCTAATAAAGCCGATGTAGATGATGCCGTAAAGGCCGCAGAAAAGGCCTTAAAAGGATGGGTTAAGTTAGGAGGCCATGGTAGAGCTAGGTATTTATATGCTATTGCTAGGCAAATTCAAAAAAATGCGAGGCTATTTTCTGTGCTAGAATCAATGGATAATGGGAAACCCATTAGGGAAACCAGAGATATTGATATTCCTTTGGTGGCTCGTCATTTTTACCACCATGCGGGTTGGGCGCAGGTACAAGCAGATAAATTGCCAGATTATAAAGAAATTGGTGTTGTAGGTCAAATTGTGCCTTGGAATTTTCCGATGTTAATGCTGAGCTGGAAAATAGCTCCTGCTTTGGCGATGGGCAATACCGTTATTTTAAAACCTGCCGAGTTTACCTCATTAACAGCCATCTTATTTGCAGAAATATGCGAGAAGGTTGGATTACCAGCCGGTGTAGTTAATATTATTACAGGTGAAGGCGAAACAGGGGCAGCCATGGTGGATCACCCAGGAATTAGTAAAATTGCCTTTACTGGTTCTACCGAAGTAGGTAGAATTATTAGAAAAGCAGTTGCAGGAACAGAAAAGAAACTTTCTCTTGAGTTAGGTGGAAAATCGCCATTTATTGTATTTGAAGATGCCGACCTCGATAGCGTTGTAGAAGGCGTAGTAGATGCCATCTGGTTTAACCAAGGGCAGGTTTGCTGTGCAGGTTCTCGCTTATTGGTACAAGAAAGCATAGCTGATAAGCTGTATGATAAAATTCGCAAGCGCATGGAAACTTTGCGCATTGGAAATGCCTTAGATAAAGGAATTGATATTGGTGCCATTGTAGCTCCTGTGCAATTAAAAACCATAGAAGAACTGGTGCAAAAAGGTGTTGATGAAGGAGCTGAACTTTGGCAGCCATCGTGGGAGTGCCCAAGTGAAGGGTGCTTTTATCCTCCAACCTTATTTACCAATGTATCTCCTGCTTCGACCATTGCACAAGAAGAAATTTTTGGTCCAGTGTTGGTGGCCATGAGTTTTAGAACCCCTGCCGAGGCTGTTAAACTGGCCAATAATACGCGCTACGGTTTAGCCGCTAGCCTTTGGACAGAAAACATAAACTTAGCATTAGACATTGCCCCCAAAGTAAAAGCAGGCACTATTTGGATTAACTGTACTAATATGTTTGATGCTGCCTCAGGATTTGGTGGATACCGTGAATCAGGATTTGGAAGAGAAGGTGGAATTGAAGGGCTTTATGAATACGTTAAATTAAAAATAGAAGATGAGTTTAAAGTAGCTCCCGAAATTAAAAAATTAACCGAGAAATTGCCAAGTGCAACCTCTGGAATGCCAAGTTTGGATAAAACGGCTAAGTTTTACATTGGAGGCAAGCAAAAACGACCTGATGGAAATTACAACCGAAATGTATTAGACACCAAAGGGAATATACTTGGTGAAGTAGGCGAGGGCAGCAGGAAAGACATTAGGAATGCAGTGGAAGCTGCGCATGCAGCTAGCAAATGGGCTAATGCAACGGCTCATAACAGAGCACAAGTACTCTATTATTTAGCCGAAAATTTAGAAGCAAGAGCGACCGAGTTTGCCGAGCGTTTATCGGCTGCCTTAAATCAATCTACTAAAAAATCAATGCAAGAAGTGGAAGCTTCCATCGACCGAATATTTACTTATGCCGCCATGGCAGATAAATATGATGGTAATGTGCACGCCACGCCACATAGAAATGTAACCTTGGCTATGAAAGAACCTATTGGGGTTATGGGCGTTGTTTGCCCTAATGAAGCACCTCTTTTAGGATTTATTTCTACAGTAATACCTTTGGTTGCAATGGGCAATACGGTTGTGGCTGTCCCATCTGAAACGGCTCCACTTTCGGCTACCGATTTATACCAAATATTAGAAACCTCGGATGTGCCTAGCGGTGTTATAAATATTATTACAGGCAATAAGGAGGAGTTAACGAAAGTGCTTGCTAACCACGATGATGTGGATGGGCTTTGGTATTTTGGTTCTAAAGATGGAAGTTCGTGGGTTCAAAAAGCAGCGGCTGAAAACATGAAACGCACGTGGGTAAATTTTGGCAAAAACAGAGATTGGTTTAATCCTAAGCACATTGTTGTAGATGATTTTTTAAGAAGAGCCACAGAGATTAAAAATATTTGGGTGCCTTACGGGGAGTAGAATTAATAGCAAAGATGAGTAAAGAAGTTTCTATTCCTGATGAAATAATTTCAAGTAAAATTTACTTGGTTAGGTCAATAAAAGTTATGTTAGACAGTGATTTGGCTGAACTTTATGGGGTAGAAACTAAACGGCTAAACGAACAAGTAAAAAGAAATACTGCTCGTTTCCCTGAGGATTTTATGTTTCAACTTACAGCAAAAGAATAGGAAAACTTGAAGTCGCAATTTGAGACTTCAAGTTGGGGTGGAAGAAGAAAATTGCCATTTGTTTTTACGGAACACGGAGTGCTTATGTTATCGAGTGTATTAAATAGCGAAAAGGCTATTTCGGTAAATATTCAAATTATCAGAGTTTTTAATTGAATTAGAGAAATACTTTTAACCCACAAAGATTTATTACTTAAAATGAATGAGTTGAAATCTAAAGTTACCAACCAGGATAAAAGCATAAAGCAAGTTTTTGAATACCTCAATAGATTTATAAAAGAGAATAATAAGCCTAATGAGGCTATGGGATTTAAGCAAAAAGGTAAAGATTAAATGAAAGACATAGTAATTAATTCATTAGAACATTATATCAATGAAATTACTGGTTTTTCTGATGTTCTATATTATCGTGGAGTTAATGACATTAAATATGATTTGATTCCTTCAGCTGGCAGATTCGGAATTGTTGATGAAAAGACACAAGAGCAGTTTGAAAGCAGTTTAAAAAAAATTCAAAATCTACATGCATTTTAAAATAACAGTAAAGGGTAAGGTGCAAGGTGTGTTTTTTCGGGCATTAACCAAAGAAAAAGCAGAGGTGCTTGGGCTTTCTGGCTTTGTTCGAAATGAGCAAAATGGTGACGTCTATCTTGAAGCACAAGGAGAGAAAGTGGAAGAACTGATTGATTGGATAAAAGCAGGCGGCCCCAAAATGGCCAATATTGAGGAGGTAATAATTTCAGAAGGTAAAGGTCAAATGTTTATTGGCTTTAAAATAAGACATTAGGCGTTGTGAAGGAATAACTACTCCTTTTTGACTAGCTCTTTTGTCTGTCTTTTTCGTTAAAAAACCGAACCATAGCTATGCTATGCTTAGGTTTTTTGCCTCAAATACAAATACAAACAAAATTTCTGCGTCAAATTCGAAGCATTTATTCTTTAACAGTGCCTAAGCAGCATTTACTTCTTGTATTCCTCGGTATTTGTAAATTTTAAGCTGAAAATGCTGCTCCACATAAATTTTAAGTCTGTTTAGTATTAGCTCAAACTGCTTAGGGTGATTTACACCAAATACGGTAATTTCTAAAAACGCTCGCATTATCACTCTATTAGAAAGTAGCTGGGTTACCCATTTCATATAAGTAACTTTCCACTCCGATTTGTATTTGGTATAATGCGAATCTCCATCAAATAAAAATGCTAATTGAACCTCGCCATGTTTGTACCGGTAAATGCCAGCCAAATCATTATAAAAATCTTGAAAGATAGCAGAATTATCAAAGCTGGCAGCTCGTATGGTTTCAATGGTGGTATCAACTAAGCCCAATGGATTATGAAAAGTTTCGTAATATTCTTTTACATATTCTACTAACCAGTCAAGCAATTCGTTTTCAGTTTTTACCTGTACTTCTTTAAGAATATAGTTTTTATCAGCAGGGAATAATTTTTTTCCTGTAGAAACGTCAAGCCCATTAAGCTCAGTCATTTTTATAATTTTAGTACTGCTCTTGCTCATTGGGAAAATCGTTAGATTTTACATCGGAAATATAATTACCCACCGCATCAGTAATAACTTTTTGCAAATCGGCATACATTCGTAAAAATCGTGGTTTAAAATCTTGGGTAATGCCTAGCATATCCTGCATAACCAGTACTTGACCATCCACTTCTTGTCCTGCACCAATACCAATAACAGGTATTTGTAGGGCGTTAGCTACCTTGGCGGCTAACGAAGCTGGAATTTTTTCTAGTACAATGGCAAAACAACCTGCTTTTTCCAATAATTTGGCATCTTCAATTAGTTTTTTTGCTTCCTCCTCCTCTTTGGCTCTTACGGTGTAAGTTCCAAATTTATAGATGCTCTGAGGTGTTAATCCTAAATGCCCCATTACAGGAACGCCAGCTGTTAAAATTCGGGCAACAGACTCTTTAATTTCTGCACCACCTTCGAGCTTTACGGCATGAGCTCCCGATTCTTTCATAATACGGATAGCCGACCGAAGAGCTTCGCCCGAATTACCTTGATAAGAGCCAAAAGGTAAATCAACTACCACCAAAGCTCTTTCAACCGCACGAATTACGGAAGCTGCATGGTAAATCATTTGATCCAGTGTAATGGGCAATGTGGTTTCATGGCCTGCCATTACATTGGAGGCCGAGTCGCCCACCAATAAAATGTCAATACCAGCACCATCTAGCAAGCGAGCCATCGAATAATCGTATGCTGTTAGCATAGCAATTTTTTCTCCATTTTGCTTCATTTCAAGCAATCGGTGAGTGGTAATTTTTTTAATATTTGCTTTATGTGCCGACATATTAGGTTAGGTAAACTCCTTTTTCTTTTCCACTCATTTTTACTATAATATGCTCAGAAAGAGTAGTTGAAAGCTCATATCCTGTATATTTTGGATAAATAGGGAAAGCCGTATGACTTCTATTGATCAGTACCGCTACTTCAATTTTTTTTATTTTTTGGTCTAAAAAAGGCTTTAAGCTGTATGCCAATGTTTTACCCGTATTAAGCACATCGTCCACCATAATTATCACTTTATTGGTTAAGTTGGTGGGCAACTCTTTTTCTTCCATTGGGTCAGACGGGTTTTTCTTATTCAAATTAATTTTTAGCACCTTGGTTTTTATGGGAGATATTTCTTTCAGAATATTGGACAATAGGGTTGCTAATACTTCTCCTTGCTCGCAAATACCAGCTAAAATAAGCTCTTTTACTCCGTAATTGTTCTCATAAATTTGGTACGCAATCCGCCTAATTCTCTGATCTATTTGAACGGCATCAAGTACTATTATTGGAGTGCTATCTGCCATTAGTTTACAGGAACAGATTTACTATCTTTAAAAGTAGAAAGAATAACCACCGATTGCATATCTGCAATTACTTCAATATTACTTATTTCTTCAAGCATTAATTTTTGATAACTAGCAATATCTTCGGAAACCACTTTTAACATAAAGTCAGCCGTGCCAGTTGTATGATGACATTCAATAACCTTATCTAAACGATCTATTGACTTAATAAACTTATCAATAGTTTCTTTATTATGTTGTTTAAGCGATACCATTACAAAAGTTGTTACCCCTAAACCTAGTTTTTCTCTATTTAGTGTCGCATGATAGCTTTTGATATAGTTTGTTTGTTCTAATTTTTTTACACGCTCTAAAGTGGGTGCAGGAGAAAGTCCAATATCCTTCGATAATTGAGAATTTGTTATTCTTCCTTTTTGCTGTAGTATTTTTAAAATATGACGATCGATATTATCTAATTTGAATTTACTCATGGCTTTTGATTAATGTTGCAAAGTTAAAGAAATGAGCCAACGTTTCCTTCATTACTATTTGTTTTTCTGATAGTATTTATAATGTTGATATGTGCCTTCTAAAGGTTTTCCTTCTGCTCTATTTTTTAAAAATTTTAACATTCCTTTAACATTGCCTCCTGCAGGGTTAAGGCCTTCATTACCTCGTAAAAACATTGCATGGTTATCATAAGCATCCATTTTAAGTTTAAACGATTTCATATAGAGGTACTGATAGGTTGCTAATTCAATCCCTTTTTTTGCGTGCTCAATTTCTTTCTCTATGGGCACTTCTGTTTCCATTAATTCCTCTTTTAAATCCGATAAAGTAGCGGGTAAAGAGGTAACAGTAATAGCTTTCAAATAAGTAATATCCTTCAATAATATTAGTTCAATTATAACTTCATTAGAGGTAATAGAATCTGGGATAACATAATTTTTCTTTTTATAGCCAATATAAGAAAAATGCAAGGTGTCGGTTTTATTTATTTTTAGTTCAAAACGGCCATAAATATTAGAGGTTGTTCCTGTGGAGTCGATTACGATATGAGCAAAAGGAAGTGGTTGCATATCGTCATCGCCTAACACGATGCCTTTAATAATTACCTCTTTTTGGGCAAATGATAAAGTGCCTATGAGTAGGAGTGTTAAGCTAAGCAGTAATGATTTTAACATATATCTAAGGAGCAATATTTATTTTTTAAACTTTATTTTTAGTTGGCGGCTGGCTTTAACGCCAGTGCCATTTTCAACCTTTGGAGTCCAACTAGGGCCTGTTGAAATAAGCCGCATCGCTTCTGCATCACATCCAAAACCAATTCCTTTAATTACACTTATGTTATTTATAGATCCATCGCTATTTATAGTTACCTCCAAAATTACCGTGCCTTTTATTTTATTATCAACAGCTTTTTGTGGGTATATTAAATTTTGATTGATGTAAGCTTTGAGTGCTGGCATCCCTCCTGTTGGTATTGGTTCATTTTGGTCTTTCATGGGAATGCTTTGTGCTTTCGACTCTTTTTTACGTGCTTTTGAAGCATTTGTTGGGTTCGCTTCAACAACCTCAGCAAGAATTTCCGCATCCGATTCTATAGGCTTAATCATTGCTTCTTCAATAGCGGCAACGTTATTAACAGCACCACTAACTTGCTCTACACTAATGATGTCTTCAGTGGCCTCAGGGTGTTCAATCTCTTGCCTGCTAATTATCGGTTGCTGTTTAGGTTTTTCATGTTCCACAGCCACGGTTGTTCTTTCCGTTTCTTCTGTTTGCACGGGAGGTTCCTCCGTTAGAATGTCTTCGGCACTATCAATAATAGCAGGGGTTTTATCTAAGATGGGTTTTTCTTCTAAAATTTCTAGTGGGGGTGTGTTTATGGCAAGTGTAGGTTCGTTTACCGGTTTTGATAAAAACCAATAAGAAATGCCTACCAAAGCGAGTAATGTGATACTCGCTGCAATGGTCCAATAGGTTATAGAAATAGTTGTTTCTTCAATGGGGTTAATCTCTTTATTGATAGCACTAAGTACCTCTTTCGGGTTTTTCACATCAGCCATTCCTTCTAAGGCATCACTACAAAGGGAGCATTCATTTAAGTGAAGCTCTAATCGGTACATCTCACTGCTTCCTAAAATTCCTTGGTTATAATCAAGGAGTTCTTCTGGTGCTAAATGCTTATAAATATCGATATCGTATTTATTTCTTTTCAATAGATGTTTCTATGCAGTTTTTTAAATTTCGTTTCCCGTTTTGAATATTACTTTTTACTTTGTTTAAGGAGAAACCTGTTAAGTTGGTAACTTCTCGATAATTTTTTTTCTTTAAATAAAATAGACTTACGCATGTTGCCTGCTCCTTATTAAGTTCTTTTATGCAGTTTTCTAATGCTATTAGTTGTTGTTCAAAATCATAGTTATTAGTAGGAGTAGGCAATAGCTCAAATTCCATACGTTCCACCAAGTTTTTTTGTTCTTCACTAATTTTTGCTTGTTTTCTAAGCTCTCCAATGCAATAGTTTTTGGTTACCACATACACCCACCCTCCAAAATTATCTATTTTGCTAGTTAATACTTTTTCCGAAAGTATTTCATAAAGATGCATTACTCCATCTTTTGAAGCTTCTGTGTTTTTTAGATATTTCATACATACACCCATTATTAAATGACTGTATCTGCTAAATAGTTCTGCTACATACTTTTGATCACGCTTTTTTTTATAGCGCTCAATAAGCTCTTGTTCGCTTAAAGAAGATATTTTTCCAAGTAATTTCATATAGCTCTTGTACAAAAATGAAATTTATTTATGGAATTCGATTAATTCTAGCCTCATTAAAATGAAACAACACAAAAATATGATTATGAAAAAATTAAAAAAATTATTCTTCTTAGTGATGTTATTGATACTTACTAGTAAAGTATTTGCGAATCCGATTAAAGGAATTGTAAAGGATGCTTCGACCCAAACACCTATAATAGGGGCTAAAATACTAGTAGTAGGTAGTTTAAATTATGTATTTACAAATACAAAAGGAGTGTTTGTAATTGAGGCTCTTTCTAATAATACACTTTTGATTGAAATGAGTGGTTATGCCAGCAAGCAGGTTAAGGTTGGGAATAAAACTTTTATAAAAGTGCAACTAGCACTTAATATAACGCAAGAAGAACAACCTGAGAGGGAGATTGCCATAATGGATGTAGTGGGCGCAGTTTCTAGGAATAAATCGACTGCGAAGAGGCTAGTAATAAGAGGTGTGGTATATCCAAAAACGTATCCTAATTGGAACACCGAAGAGTATAGTGCTATACACGAAAATGGGTATAAAAATCCATTGAATGATCCGCTTTCTACCTTTTCAATAGATGTAGATGCCGCTTCGTACAGCAATATGCGCAGGTTTTTAATGAATGGGCAAACCCCTCCAAAAGATGCCATTAGGATTGAAGAACTAATAAACTATTTTAATTATGATTATGAAGCTCCTAAAAGTAATGAAGTATTTTCAGTAACTACCGAATTGGCTTCAGCTCCTTGGAACCCTACACACCAATTGGTGCATATTGGTATCCAGGGCAAAAAAATCAACATAGAAGACCTTCCAAATTCAAACTTAGTTTTTTTGTTGGATGTTTCTGGCTCTATGAATAGTCCTAAAAAGTTGCCCTTATTAAAATCTGCTTTAAAGCTATTGGTAGGTGAGTTGAGAGAAGGAGATAAAGTATCTATTGTGGTATATGCAGGTGCTGCAGGCTTGGTTTTGCCACCTACTAATGGCGAAAACAAAGAAGCTATTATAGCCGCTTTAGATAGATTAGAAGCTGGGGGATCTACGGCAGGTGGAGCTGGCATAAAACTGGCTTATGCCACCGCACGAGAGCAATTTATTAAAGGAGGCAATAACCGTATAATTATTGCTACTGATGGTGATTTTAACATTGGAGCCTCTAGTAATGCTGAAATGGAACGGCTGATAGAGAAAGAGCGTGAAAGCGGAGTGTTTTTAACAGTGCTTGGTTTTGGGATGGGGAATTATAAAGACTCTAAAATGGAGATATTAGCAGACAAAGGGAATGGAAACTATGCCTATATTGATACTATTTTAGAGGCTAAAAAAGTGTTGGTAAACGAATTTGGAGGCACATTATTTACCATCGCCAAAGATGTTAAAATTCAGGTAGAGTTTAATCCTAAAATAGTACAGAGCTACCGATTGATAGGGTACGAAAACCGATTATTAAACAAAGAAGATTTTAATGATGATAAAAAGGATGCAGGCGAATTAGGAGCAGGGCATACGGTTACTGCATTATATGAAATTGTGCCTGTTGGAGTAGCGTTTAATGAAAGTGCTGTGGATCCGCTGAAATACCAAAAAACTGCTAACCCAAACAAGTCTAATTTTAAAGGAGAAATGATGACGGTAAAAATCAGGTATAAAGCACCCGAAGGTGAATCGAGTACGCTTATTACTAAAACAGTTAATAATGCAGATAAAAATTGGAAGTATGCATCTAATAATTTTAAATGGGCGGCAGCAATTGCAGAATTTGGAATGATTTTGAGAGATTCTGAATACATGAGCATCAAATCATTTAATCAAGTACTGGAGCTAGCTAATCAATCCAAAGGGAAAGATGAATTTGGTTATAGAACTGAATTTATTCGATTGGTAGAATCTGCGGAGTTGATGGTTAGAAAATAATGGAAAGTTGGGTAAGTAGTTAATTTAAACATATTAATGTTTTGAATGGAAGGAGCATGTGAAAACGTGCTTCTTTTTCTTTAGTCCGCATCATACGATTTATGCCATATTAACATTGAAATGCCGCATTAGATTGGTTCTTTTTCACAACTTCATCGTTAAAATAATTTGCTGTCACGAAAGTTTCGGGATACTAAATGATTTTGTCTCGATATTGTAAAAAATAACTCCATCTAATTATTACGACATCTCAAAATTAAAATGGTATTATACTATGCTTGGTCTAATGCCAGTGTCGCCATTTTTAAAAAATTTTGTTCTCGTTCTTTCGCAGAAGCAATAGCTCCCGTTACCAAACTATCGCTTACCGTTAGAATAGCGAGGGCTTCTACACCGTGTTTGGCGGCTAATGCGTATAAGGCAGCAGATTCCATTTCTACTGCTAAAATGCCAAATTTCGCCCATCTCTCGTAGTGCATAGGGTCATCTTGATAAAAAATATCGCTTGAAAATATGGGGCCAACTTGCACTTTTAGCCCTTCTTTTTTTGCAGCTTCGAACGTTCTATGCAATAATTCGTAACTAGCAGTAGGAGCATAACTAGCACCAGGAAAATAATGCTCATTAATATTAGAATCTGTTGATGCTGAAAGTGCAATAATGATATCGCCAATTTTTAAATCCTTATTATAAGCACCGCAAGTACCTACTCTAATCAATCGTTTGGCTCCTAATTGGATTAGCTCGTTTACATAAATTGCCAAAGAAGGCATGCCCATACCCGTGCCTTGCACGGAAACACGTTGGCCATTATACATGCCTGTATAACCTAACATGCCGCGTACATTATTATAACAAACGGCCTCCGTTAAAAAATTATCTGCAATTGCTTTTGCTCTTAACGGATCACCAGGCAATAAAACTGTTTCGGCAATGTCGCCCTTTTGGGCAGAAATATGGATACTCATAATTGTATAATTAATAGTTAGGGCTTTGGTAAAAAAGCCTCGCAAAGATAAAGTAATTTGTCGGTTGCTACCTCTATGCTTGAATCGGAATTAATAATTTCATTAAGGTTAATTTTTTCTGAAAAAACAATGAAATTAAATAGTAGAAATGGAAGTTGCACCAATTGGTATTTGTACGCTGTTTTTAAATTTTTTCCACAGTTATCACTTGCCAGCTCTATTTTTTTATACATAAATGATATTAATTCAGGGGTAGTAAAATCGGCTTTATATTTAATAAATAAGAGCGTATAACTTGGTATGGTTAATAAAAATTTAACTTGAATAAGCATTGCTTTAGTAAGCCAATCGTTAAATGAATCATTTTTGGAAGGAGAAGGGCATGTTCTTGCTAATAGTTCTTCAAGCTGGTGTTCTGCATGTTTAATCAAATATTGATATAAATCTTGCTTATCAATAAAGTATTGATAAAAACTGCCTTTCGCTATTTTTAAATTGCCCACCAACCTGGTAATAGAAGCTCCTTGGTAAGAGTGTAGGGCAAATTCTTTATAGGCCATTTTTAAAAACGTACGTTTCTTAACAGGTTTAAGGTTATAAAATCGTTTACTTGGCATTACTAGTTAGAATCTTTGAGAAATTTGCCAACTAACATTGCCATTAATATGGCTAGGTAAAGTTGGCCGATTATGGAAACTAATATAACCGCTGCTTGCCCTTGAGGGGTATGAGGTGAAATATCGCCATAGCCTAAGGTTGATAGTGTAACAAAACTAAAATAAACCGAATCGTATCCTCCTCCGTAGTTAAAGCTAAAATTAAAAGATGCTGGATATATTAAATCTACAACATTAAATAACATGGCGCCTGCCAAACCAAAAAGAAGATAAGCTCCTATGGAGCCTGCAATAATTTGCGCATCTACTTTTGTTAGCCTAAACATTGTTTTTATTACTTTAAAAGCGGTGCTCGCAAATAAAATTAGGAGAACGGATGATTTTAATACGGGAATCCATGCAATATTATTTAACCTTTGGCTAAAGGTAAACCATGTAAATGCTAATGATATTAAAAGGATTCCTGAGCCTGCTAGCACCTTATTACCATCTCCATAAAGAATGACAACACAACTAATAACAACAAACGAGGCAGATAAATAGATAATAATTGTGCCTAATAAAAAATGATACGTAAAAGGCGGTAATAATAGAAATAAAGCGATTGAGGTCAATAGATAATAAAATCGCTTTTTTGAGTGTTTTTCTAAGTACTTGCTAATTATTTGGGTCATGTTCTTATCTTGATGTTTCTCAAATTTTTTGGTTACAATAGGATAACATTAAGGTTAAATAGTTCACAATATAGTAATCCAAATCTACAACCTAGTTAACATCAATTCTAAATCTTTGTAGTGAAATTAAAAATGAAACAAAGAAATGAAAAAATTATTTACACTATTTGCGTTTGCAGGTTTTTTAGCAACATTTTTAGCGTGTACTAAAGATGCGGTAGAGCCTGCTCCTCCGATAGAATCTGAAAACGAAGTAATTTCTGGCATTATTACTACTGATGTAACATGGACTGCCGATAAAATATGGGAGTTGGCAAACAAAGTAGTAGTTGAAGACGGTGTTACACTAACCATTGAAGCAGGTGCAATTATTAAAGGCCGAACCGGATTAGGCTCTTTAGCAACGGCACTTATTATAGCCAAAGGCGGCAAGTTAATGGCAGAAGGAACAGCTGCCAAGCCTATTATTTTTACTTCTGTAGAAGATAACATTAAAGTGGGCGAACTTATGGGTTCTAACCTTACCAAAGAAGATGTTGAAAAATGGGGAGGCTTAATTATTTTAGGAAAAGCACCAATTTCGGCTGAAAATGGAGATACAGAAACTCAAATAGAAGGAATACCAGCAGGTGATACTTTTGGGCTTTATGGTGGCAATATTACGGACGATAATTCGGGAACACTCTTATATGTATCGGTAAGGCACGGGGGTGCTTTAATTGGCGAAGGCAATGAAATTAATGGCATTACCTTAGGGGGTGTAGGCAGTGGTACTATAATAAACCATATTGAAGTGTATGCTACGTTTGATGATGGGATCGAATTTTTTGGCGGCACTGTAAATGTAACTAACCTACTTATTTCGCACCAAGGAGATGATGGTATTGATATAGACATGAACTATGCTGGAACCGTTACTAATTTTTTGGTGCAGCATGGTGGTAACTCTACAGATGAAGGGTTAGAAATTGATGGGCCGGAAGGAATTACCCATACCAATGGGTTATTTACACTAAAAAATGGAACGATAAAATCGCTCGGAGGAGCTGACCCAGGCACCCCCGCAGATTTAAAAGCTAAAGCACAAGGACTCATTGATAATGTTATCTTTGAATACCCTGCAGGAAATGAGTTAATTAAAATTAGAGCTTCGTATCAAAATGGTTGTGCCGATGCAAAAGCCGATGCTTTTACATACTTAACCGATGCTACTCCCACATTAATATTGGTAATGAGTTATTTTGTTGAAGTGGAGGTTTACACCAAAACAAGCGATTGCTCATCAGTGCCTGCCGCAGACCAAACGGCTGCGAAAGAGGCTACCACTTCTAACAGCAGTGCTGCTGGAGTTGATGTAAAAGTATTTGCCAACTGGACTGCCGCTTTTACTGCAGGAGAATTATAAAATATCGCCTAAGTCTGGAGATATTTTTTTATCGAAATCCTAATTTCTAGGTAGTTTTACAAAAAAAGTGCTGCCAACGTTTTCTTCGCTTTTCACCCATACTTTACCCTGAAACTCGTTTACATATTTTTTAACAATGAAAAGCCCAAGTCCTGAAGAGCTTTCGTTTGCCGTTGGCATGGTGCTCAGTTTTTTGTTTTTTTTAAATAGCAGGCTTACTTCCTCTTGATAGATCCCTTGCCCTTGATCTTTAACTGATACGAGCACATCCTTATCAGTTGCTTTTACTTCTAGTTTAATTTCGGTACCAGAGTGTGAAAATTTTATAGCATTTGAAATAAGGTTTGAAATGATTTTGTACAACCAAATATCTTGCCCTATAATGCTTAAACTTCTGTTTTGGCTTTTAACATAGGTAAGTTTTATTCCTTTTGCTATTGCTTGTGCAAGCAGCTCATCGAGTACAGTTTCTATAATGTTTTTTATAATTACTTTTTGAACCACCACTTCTTTAGTAGCAAATTCAAAATTTCCGGCATCTAAAAAACCCGTTATTTGCTTTTGTTGGGTATCAGTTACACCCTTTATTTTACTAATAATTTGCTTTTGTTCTTGGTTCAATTGCTTATTGCTTAATTCTAAAATCGAAACCAATCCCTTTATTTGAGTAAGTGGGTTTTTTAAATCGTGGGCTACAATTTTCATCAAATCACTTTTTTCCATATTCAACTTTTCGAGTCGTTTGTTTTGAATTTCTAACTGTTCTTTAAATTGATTTTGAATGAGGATAAAAACATGAACGGCAAGTATGATGGAGGTAATGAACATAAATGAGGTAACAAAAGAATAGTTTTGAGTAGAGGAAGGATGAAAGAATAGTTGTGGACAAACATATAAAAAAGCATTTAGTCCTAATAAAGAATAGGCTACTAATTGGTTTTTAATAAGAATAATTAGTAAAATAATGCTAACAATATAAAAATTTTCAACCCCTTTACCAATAAGTAAAAACATAGAAGGGATAAAAATAACAGCGTGTAAAAGTAAAAAAAAAATGATTTTTGCAGCTGTATATTTGTGTTTGTGCTGAAGAAGGTAAACGAAAGGAATTACGAGTAGCACAATCAAATGAATTATTGCAACGTTATATACTCCTGTAAAGAATAGATGCTTTACAATAAAAACACAAGAGAAAATTACAAATAAAAAGGAAACTACATTGAGTAGTTTTACTTTTATTGAGTCTTCAAAATCTAGCGATTGATTCATCCCAATCCCTATAAGCTTAGTCAACATCATCTAGTTTTTAATAATACATAACTCTTACTATTTGCTTAAAATACTAAATAGTATAGATAGATAGATGGGGTGAGTTACTTTTTGCGATTTGCTATATAAACTCCAGTTAATATGCCAAACATACCTATAAAATGTCCAATTAACAAAATTTCGCCATCCCATAAGCCCCAAATAACAGCAATAATAGGTATTAAGTAAGTAACAGAACTAGCAAAAATGGGCGTTGCTATTTGAATAAGTTTATTAAATAAGGCCATGGCAATGGCCGTGCTCATTACTCCTAAAATTGACACATATAATAACGAAATTCGTGCTTCGGGTTGTTCTATTATTTGTGTAGTAACGTCTGTAAAAAAGAGCAAAAAAAGCAAAGAAATGGGGATTGTCATTCCTAAAGAGATACTGGTAATAGTTAAGGCATTAAGCCCTTTAACCTTAAATTTTATAACATTGGCATTAAGGCCATAAAAAAGAGTAGCCAATACTACTAATAAAGCGTAAAAGTTATGGGTAGTATTGGCTTCTTGCGATCCTGCTAATACCAGAAACAGTGTTCCTAAAAACCCTATGATAACGCCAGCAACTTGTGGTTTAGTAAATTTTTGATAAAAAAATAAGGCTCCCACAATTAAAACAAAAATAGGTGTTAGTGCATTTAATACACCTGCCAATGAACTATCTAAATTGGTTTCTGCTTTTGCAAATAAAAAGGCTGGAATAAAACTACCTAAAAATCCAACTACAAATAATAAACCCCAATTTTTACCCTTTACGTTCTTATAGTTTTTAAAAGCAAGGGGTAGTAATACTAAGCCTGCTGTTAACATGCGTAAAGCACCAACTTCAGCGGCATCAAACGACTGGAGGCTTCTTTTAATAAGTATAAAAGAAGTGCCCCAAATAAGTGTTAATACAGCCAACAGAATCCACGCCAACGATTTTTGTTGGTTTTTGGATCGGGTCATACGCTTATTGAGCTTTCACTAAATTGATCCGAAATGGTGTCTAAAAGTTCCATAATATCTTGCTCATCTTCTAACTCTACTAGCTGGGTTCTAAAGGGTTTAAAATTAGGTATTCCTTTAAAATAATTTGTGTAATGTCTTCGCATCTCAAAAATACCCGTTTTCCCTTGTTTCCATTCAATGGAGAATTTAAGATGTTTTTTTACCACCTCTACACGTTCTTTTATGGTAGGCTTTGCTAGGTGCGTACCTGTTGCCATATAATGCTTAACCTGGTTAAAAATCCACGGGTTACCGATGGCTGCTCTTCCTATCATTATACCATCTACTTTATATTTGTTTTTGTATTCAAGTGCTTTTTCTGGGGAGTTAATATCGCCATTTCCAAAAATAGGGATCTCAATTTCAGGATCGTTTTTTACAGCTGCAATTAAGCTCCAATCCGCCTCGCCCTTATACATCTGTTGGCGGGTACGCCCATGAATAGTAAGTGCTTTAATGCCTGCTTCTTGCAATCGTTTGGCTACTTCAATTATTTCAATGGAATTATCATCCCAGCCGAGCCGGGTTTTAACAGTAACGGGCAGGGCTACTTGCTTTACAATTTCGGCTGTCATTTCGTGCATTTTAGGTATATCTTTTAAAATGCCAGCCCCTGCACCTTTAAGGGCAACTTTTTTTACGGGGCATCCGTAATTAATATCTATTAATTCGGGTTGGGCTTCTTCTGCACGAGCGGCTGCCAGTCGCATCGAATCGATATTGCTACCAAATATTTGAATGCCAATCGGTCGTTCGTAATCATACACATCTAATTTTTGCACACTTTTAAAGGCATCTCTTATAAGGCCTTCGGCAGAAATAAACTCTGTGTACATTAAATCAGCCCCATTTTCTTTGCAAACGGCCCTAAATGGCGGGTCGCTTACGTCTTCCATAGGAGCTAATAGGAGTGGAAACTCTCCAATGCTGAGATTGTCAATTTTAACCATAAATACATTTTTGCAATTGTATGCAAAGTTATATCTTTTATAAATCAATAATCCGCTTATTTTTGCACCAAACATGCGCAATGAATAATCCTGCTACTACTCCTTTTGCTTCTCATATTGGCCCGTGGAAACTACTTATTATTTCTTTAATCGGCAGCTTATTGGGGTTTCAATTGGTGGGCGTATTTATAGGAGCTATTGTCTCCTTGCCTTTTTACGATGGCACCATCACCCATTTTTTTACTGCATTGGCTAACCCAGTAAGTAACCCTAGCATAAAAGTGCCATTAATGATAACACAAGGAGTTGGCTCCGCATTTGGGATGATATTAGTGCCTTGGTTGATATATAAGGTGATTTTTAAAATCCCTTTTAATTTTGGGCAAACAAAGGTTAGTCTGCAGCCTATTGCTTTTACTTTCTTAATAACCATTTTTTTTATGGTGGTTAATTCGCCCATAGGCGAGTGGAATCAAAACATCAAGCTTCCAGCTTCGCTATCTGGATTAGAATCTGCTCTGCAATTGATGGAGGAAAATATGAAAGTGATTACAGAATTCTTAATTGAGTTCGATTCGTTTGGCGAGTTTATTTTAGGGGTTGTAGTAATTGCTGTTATACCCGCCATTGGCGAAGAGCTTGTTTTTAGAGGGCTGGTTCAAAATCATTTATTTAGAATTACCAATAATATTCATGCGGCTATTTGGATTGCTGCTTTTATTTTTGGGGCTATTCATTTGCAGTTTTATGGGTTATTTCCTAGAATGATGCTTGGGGCTTTATTTGGATACTTATATTATTTTTCTGGAAAACTTTCTTATGCTATGATTGCACATTTTTTTAATAATGGCATTGCAGTTGTTGTGGTTTATTTGCATCAATTAGGAAAAATTGATTATGATATTGAGTCAACTAATACAATCCTTTGGTACCAAGTTTTAATTTCTAGTGTTGTTCTCCTATTATTGTTATATGCTTTTGAGAAGAAAACTAGAAAAGAAGTAATTCATGGGTAACTGGTCTAAGGTATATGAATCCAAACAACCATATCGAACGGAAATAGTGAAAGATATTTTGGAACAAAATGGTATAAAGGCTATTATAATGGATAGAAAAGACTCTGCGTATTATATTTTTGGTCAGTTAGAAGTACACGTAGAAGCCGAAAAAGTTTTAAACGCATTGAAAATTATAGAAGATGACATCAAATTCGAAGAAGTTTAACGCTCTTGGCCAACGGATGGTTACAGCTTTGGTAGGCGCCATTGCTATAATTGGAGGGGTTTATTGGGGCATGTGGGGTTATTTCATAGTTTTTTTAAGTATCAGTTTTTTAACCCTTTGGGAGTTTTACAAACTTGCTATTTTGGATGATATGGCTCCTTTAAAAATTTGGGGTTCGTTTATTGGTGCCTGCGTATTTAGCTTGGTTTTTTTGGTACAAGCTGGCCTTTTACTTCCTAAATTTATGATGCTCATTTTTCCGCTATTTGCTTCAGTATTTTTAATAAAACTGTATAAAAGAGAGGATAAGCCATTTACACAGGTAGCCTATACTTTTTTAGGGATTATATATGTTACAATACCTTTTTCATTATTAAGTGTAATTGCATTTGATGCAGGGGCATATAAATTTCAAGTAATTATTGGGATGCTCTTTATTTTGTGGGCAAGCGATACAGGGGCTTATTTTTCTGGCATTTTATTTGGAAAAAAGAAATTGTTTGAACGAATTTCTCCTAAAAAAACTTGGGAAGGTAGCATTGGAGGTGCTTTTTTAGCTTTTGCATTTGCTTATGGTTTCTCCATATTTTTTAAAGATTTAACACTAATGCAGTGGTTTGTTGCTGCAGGCCTGATTGTTATTGGGGGCATTTATGGCGATTTGGTTGAATCTTTATTTAAACGAAGTATTGCCATTAAAGACTCTGGAACTTCCATCCCTGGCCATGGAGGATTCCTCGATAGATTTGATGGATTATTGCTTGCAAGCCCCTTTGTAGCTGTATATATTATTCTGATTTAGAAGCCCTATAATCATTTGCGGCACTTAATTGGCACTTAATTGAATTTAGAATGCGTACTTTTACACTTCATCATTCTTGCCACTATTGAAAAAGCTATCAAATATTAAGATTTTAAAAATGAGAATCCATAAGGAAGGAAGGAAACTATTAAGTGTTCTGTTATTGCTTTTGGTTATATTTAATTTTGTTGTTGCTTATGCGATAAAGCCATCGGAGCAGTTGATTAATTTAAGTATTATAATATCTATAGTTTTTTATTTAGTTATTCTCCAATTTTTTAGAAATCCACATATTGTAATTTCTAATAATGGGAAACATATACTAGCACCAGCTGATGGAAAAGTTGTTGTAATTGAAAAAACAGTAGAGAATGAATTTTTTAATGATGAAAGGATTCAAATTTCCATTTTTATGTCGCCAACCAATGTACACGTAAATAGAGCTCCTCTTTCAGGCTTTGTTAAATATTTTAAATACCATCCTGGCAAAAATTTAGTAGCTTGGCATCCGAAATCTTCTACAGATAATGAGCGCACAACAATGGTGTTACGTTCTGAAAATGGAATTGATGTATTAGTAAGGCAAATTGCAGGCGCTATGGCACGTAGAATTAAGTGGTATGTAAACGAAGGAAGCGAAGTGAAGCAAGGTCATGAGTATGGCTTTATTAAATTTGGCTCCAGAGTAGATGTATTTTTACCTTTAGATTCCACTGTTTTAGTGCACCACGGCACTAAAACAAAAGGAGGGAGAACCATTTTAGCGGAATTAGCTTAGTTTAACGGCTGAATTTTAGACTCTTTAAATGATAATTAAAAATACAGCACTTGGAGAAACTGCCATTTTGGGAGCAGGTTGTTTTTGGTGTATAGAAGCTGTTTTTCAAGAATTGAAAGGCGTTATCTCTGTTGAATCTGGCTACATGGGTGGAAATATTATAAACCCTACCTATGAACAAATATGCACGGGCTCTACTGGGCATGCAGAAGTAGCTAAAATTAACTTTGATCCAACGATTATTACTTTTAAGGATTTACTAGAGGTGTTTTGGAAAACACATGACCCAACTACACTCAACCAGCAAGGAGCAGATAAAGGTACGCAATATCGTTCCGTAGTTTTTTATTTAACTAAAGAGCAAGAACAATTAGCACAGAGTTATAAAAATAAATTGAATGATGCTGGAGCCTATAAAAAATTAATAGTTACAGAAATTTCTGAGGCTACGGACTATTACCCAGCAGAGGACTATCATCAAAATTATTATAGCCTTAACTCGAACCAAGGGTATTGTCAGTTTGTTATTAAACCTAAATTGGAAAAACTAAAACAAGTGTTTGCTAATAAGATTAAGTAATAAAAAAGGCCTGCTAATTAGCAGACCTTTTTTATTATGCTACGAGTCCATTTCGAAAACAGACAATCTCCATAAGTTGAGTAGGGATAAAAATACCGCTATCTCGTACCTATGGGATGAATTTTAGGTGTTATGCTATTTTTTGTTTTACAGCACTTTTCTTATCCTTTTTAATAGGCTTTCCATTTTTAACTTCGCCTATAACGATAACATCCTTGGTTTTATCATAGCTTTTTTTAGCAAAAAGCATTTGAGCTTCTGTTTCCCTTCTAATCTTTAAACCAGATTTGGCTCCTTTGTTGCGGACTTCAATATAAAATCCATCCTTTAATTTTTTTGGCTTTGTTGAGGGTCTTCCCATAATTATAATTGCGTATCAAAAATTGTGTTTAATGTATGTGGTAGTATCGTATGCAATACCACATACGATTACCTAATTCGGGGCTAATATAGACTAATATTAGATTATTCTATATGTTTTTTGGGTTTTATTTTATTATCTTTCTAATTAGGCAATAGGTACTATTAGCTGACCACAATTATTGCCATAAATTTAGCTGAATATGTAACGTGATGTAATGTTATTAATGCGCTTCTAACCAATTATTTCCAACGCCTATGCCTACTTCCATAGGTACTGAAATGGGGAGCGCATCCTTCATTAGCTTTTCGATATTCAGTTTCATTAATTGCACTTCTTCTTTGGGTACATCAAAAACCAGCTCATCATGCACTTGCATAATCATTTTGGATTGTACCTTTTCTTTTTGCATCCAGGCATCAATATTAATCATGGCCACTTTTATAATATCAGCTGCGGTTCCTTGAATGGGAGCGTTAATGGCATTTCGTTCTGCGAACCCACGCATTACGGCATTCCTAGAGTTAATATCTCGCAAATATCGTTTACGTCCTAAAATTGTTGAAACATATCCGTTGTCGCGTGCCTCATTTACCACTTTATCCATATAAGATTTTATTGCCGGAAACTCTGTAAAGTAGCTTTCTATTATTTCAGCAGCTTCTTTTCTGGGGATATTCATGTTTTGAGAAAGGCCAAAAGCGGAAATGCCATAAATAATACCGAAGTTGGCAGATTTAGCTTTACTTCTCATCTCACTAGTAACTTCTTCTAAGGGTATTTTAAATATTTTGCTTGCCGTGGTTGTGTGAATATCTCTGCCATTTTTAAATGCTTCAATCATATGCTCATCATTGGCAAAGGCGGCCATTATGCGCAGTTCTATTTGGCTATAATCTGCAGAAAAAAGAACGTTATCTTTAGATCTTGCTATAAATGCTTTTCGTATCTCTCTGCCTTTTGGAGTTCTAATTGGTATGTTTTGCAAATTAGGATTTAGTGAGCTTAGCCTGCCTGTGGCCGCTACGGTTTGATTATAATTGGTATGAATAAGCCCATCATAGCTACTTACCATTTGTGGTAACGCATCTACATAAGTTGATTTTAGCTTCTGAAGCTCTCTGAATTCAAGAATTTTTCGCGCTATTTCATGTTGGTTTTCGAGCCTTGATAAAATTTCTTCTCCCGTGGCGTATTGTCCTGTTTTTGTTTTTTTTGGTTTTTCAACCAATTGTAACTTCTCGAATAAAATAATGCCTAATTGCTTAGGCGAGGCAATGTTAAATTCTTCACCTGCCAATTCATAAATTCGGTCTCGAACCTTAATAGATTCTTCTTCTAATTCACCAGACATGGTTTTAAGAACTTTTTCATCAATTTTAACACCATTAAATTCTACATTGGCAAGTACTTGCACCAAAGGTAATTCCACTTCATTTAGCAGCTTAATAAGATCAGGATCTTTAATAAGAGGTTCTATTTTATTTTTTAACTGTAAGGTAATATCTGCATCTTCGGCTGCATATTTCGATATGCTAGATAATGCTACATCGCGCATTGTTTTTGGCAAAGTTCGGCCTCCAATAAGTGTTTTTATAGAAATGGGGGTGTAATTTAAAAACCTTTCAGCTAGCACATCCATGCCATGTTTAGAGTCAGGATCGATTAAATAATGGGCAAGCATGGTGTCGAACAAAGGACCTTTAACTTTAATGCCATACTTTTTTAATACAAGAATATCATACTTTAAATTTTGCCCAATCTTACGTATGGATTCATGTGTAAAAGCCGGTTCAAAAATGGCAAGCATCTCTTTTACTTCCTCAAAATTGATACTTACAGGTACATAATAAGCTTCACCTGTTACATAGCTAAACGATAGCCCTACCAATTCGGCCTCTACGGCACTAATGTTAGTAGTCTCGGTATCAAAGCAAAATTCTTTTTGTAAAAGAAGGTAATCTACCAAATATTTGGCTTCGTCTTTTGATTGAATGATGTGGTAATTATGTTCCTTGGTTTCAATAGTTTCTTTAGGCACAATTAGTTCAACTTTGCCATCATCTTCGGTGGAAGGATCCCCTCCAAACATAGATAACTGGGGGATATTGCTCGGCTTGGATGAACCTCCAGGTTTAGATGGTGCGCTTTCTCCAAATAGGCGATTAATAAGTGTTTTAAATTCAAGATCTTCAAAAAGGGCTTTTACTTTTTCTTCATTTGGCCCCGTATATTCCATTGCATTTAGCGAAAAATCAACAGGCACGTCTATTCTAATGGTGGCTAAATCTTTTGACAATAAACCTTGCGCTCCAAATTTTTCTACGTTTTCTTTGGCCTTGCCTTTAAGCTCGTGCACGTGCTCAAGTAATCCTTCTATACTACCATAAGCTTTTAAATATTTTACTGCCGTTTTGGCTCCCACACCAGGAATGCCAGGAATGTTATCAGAGGCATCTCCGTGCAAACCAAGAATATCTCTTACTTGGTCTATTCGTTCTATATCCCATTTTTCTAATACTTCAGCAATGCCCATAATGGCTACGGCATTGCCCATAAAAGCAGGTTTGTATAAATAGATGTTTTCTTCAACTAATTGGGCAAAATCTTTGTCGGGGCTCATCATAAATACTTCAAACCCTTCTTTGGCTGCCTGTTTTGCAATGGTTCCTATTACATCATCTGCCTCGAACCCCTCTTTTTCTACAATTGGTATGTTAAATGCTTCTATAATTTGTTTTACATAAGGCACACCAATTTTAATATCCTCGGGTGTGGCATCTCTATGCGCTTTATAGGCAGGGTACTGAATATGCCTAAAAGTAGGCTTTGGTGTATCAAAAGCAACGGCAATATGTGTGGGTTTTTGTTTATTTATAATTTCGAGCATTGAGTTTGTGAAACCCATCATTATGCCTGTATTTAGCCCCTTTGAATTTATTCTAGGGTTTTTGCTAAACGCAAAATGGGCTCTAAAAATTAATGCATAGGCATCTAATATAAATAGTTTTTTTGTAGGATTACTCATAGATGCTAAAGGTAAGGAGAATAAAAATAGTGGGTTTATCTCCTAGCAACTTCTTGCTTTAAAATTAAACTTTTCTCCCTTAGGCATTTGTGGAAAAGCTATAATAGGAAGGGTTAATAAAAGGGATTAAAGCTAATATAAGTGCTTGCTCATAATAAGTAGTACGCGTTAACAAATTATGGGTAAGCAACCCAACGGCACCTCCCTTTTGTTTGGAGTTTGATTGCCCAAAAACTATATCATCGGCATGCCCAAGCTCCATGCCTTCTTGTACTAGCTCTGCTACTTTAGGTGGAAGAAAAAAGGATCCCGTTCTTCCTTTGCCATACATTTTTCTTGATTTAATTACCATCCAAGCAAAAGCCTCTAATTGGTTGTTGTTATGTGCAACTCCGCCTTCCAACCCAACCCAATAATCGGCTTCAAATTTCTGCATTGCATTTTCAACTCTATTTTCAGCTCCTAGCAGAGTTTCAGCTTCCCCAATGGGCTGGGCGGGCACACCAGAAAGAACGTTGACACCCTCGTAATTAAAGCGTTCATTAGAAAATACTTTTGAAAATGCATTTTCAACCGCTTTTATTTTTGCGGGATTTTTGGAGGCTATGATTATTTTTTTCACGATAAAAGGCAAAGTTACTCGACTAAATTTCTACTGGCACAGGTTATTTTTACTACAAATTATTAAATCTCTATGTATAGCCCATCTGATTTAATATCTATTTGATAAAGGGCAAGGTGGCTGCACCTATTAGACGACTCTGCTCCTGTTTTTAAGTTAAATCGATATTCGTGCAAAGGACAAATTATTTCATTAAAATTATTCAGCTTAGCCATGCTTAATGATTCGTGCTGATGTGGGCATAATTCATCTGCTACGGAAAATCCTTTGGTTGAATGAATTAATAAATAGGGTTTGTCTTTTATAACCAATTTTCTTATTGTACCTAAAGGCACTTCTTTTGTGGCTTCTATTTCGGATGAAAATAGTTTAATAATCATTTTATATTTACTAATTGAAAGAGTTGGACTAAGCCATTTCGATTATCTGTAGAAATGTTATTTGCAGAAGCTTGCTTTTGAAGCTCCTTTTTATCTATTTTAAACAATTTGCTAATAGCTGGTTTATTTAGTTTAAATGCTTGCCACACACCATTATTTAAAACAATAAATTTTTCATTTACTACCAGCTTAGGATTTTTTTTAGCCGTAAACAAAATTTCGTTATTAGCATTAGAGTAATTGATTGGTGGCTTATTTACCAATAAGTAAGAGCCCAATAAATAAGTGCCGTAACTCTCAATAATAACAAACCTACTTTTGTTATTAAGCTTTACTACCAATATTACATAATTTGAAGACTCATTTTCTTTAATAACAACACCCTTTAATCCCATTGGCATTAAAGTTAAATTTTTGTTATTTACAACCACTTTTAAGCTGTTCGAGTGCCGTTCAAAGTTTAAACTATCGTACGGTTTAGAGGTGTTATTTAGATAAAACAAGGTGCCTGTTGCCCATTTATCAGTTACATACTGATGCGAATGTGTCGGGTTTAGTAAGATGCCTTCCTCTGTTATTTGAATAGGATTTTTATCATCTCCAGTAAAACTAATAGATTGAGCAACAAGGCTATTAAAGCCCAATACAAAGAGAGTAATCCATTTAGTCATTCATGTCACAATTAAGATTTGAGCCGATAGGAGAACCATCAGGCAAGTCTAAGGTAATAACGTTTTCATATTTATTAGGTTCCTTAAAATACCTGTTTAATAAATTAGCGCTGTATGATAAAAATGCTTTTTCTGCCAACGATTTTTCCGTGTTTATTGATTTATTAAAAGCGGTATGTAAGTTTAAAAGTGTTACAAACACAATAGATTTTGTTTGAGTATGCGCTGTAGCACTTACAGATAACTGCATTAACTGGTCAAGTACTATGTTAGATACCACATGCTGCACTTCCAATGGGAGTCCATTTTTTCTATCAGCCCAAATAGTGTTTTCAATGAGTTGATTCAATACATAGTCTAAGCTTGGTTGTGCTTTATATCTTGCGTGGTGCTCAACGAGCCGGTTGGCTCGTGCTGGGTTAAGCAATAATGAAACCGTCATTTCTGCAGATGATTCGGCTGCACTTATGGGATCCATCGTTAATCCTGTTTTACTCCTGATGTTTTCCCGAGTACGGTAATACCCCAAGGGTTGTGGAGGGATAGAGGTTAGTAATCTTTCAGGAATCGTTAATTCTTTTGAATTTAACGTTCGTAATACAGCTTCGAGTGCTTCTCTTTGTTCTTCTGGTGTAACTAACTGCGTGGGAATTTGCCCATCGCCTTTTACCGCATAGGTATAATGTAGGCCACCAATTATTTTAATAGCTGCTTCGGTTTGGTACCGATGAAAAAAATAAATAGGCGCTAATGCCTCTTCAATTTCTGCCAATGGTCGCCCATTTTTAATGGTGTTTATACCCATATTTTGTAAGGCAATTTCTCGAACATTTAATACATGTTCTAACTCTTTAGCTGCATTGCTCCCATTATCCCACAAATGCGCTCTTGGGTTGGCACTGCTCTGAGGTCTGGCATCTTGATCGGATAAAAATGAAAGTTTTTGGTTTTGATAAGCATCTAATAATAAATTATTCAGTGCCTTTTCTTTATCCACCCCTTTGGCAAAATCTTGATAACCATAGGCAATGGCTACCTTATCCCAAGCACCTATTTTATCATCGTACGCATTAACTAAGCTTAATTTTCCATCCACAATATCCACTTTAGGATGAGGGTAATCCATAACTGAAGCTCGCCCATCCATACTGGCGGTGTAATTATGTGCTAGCCCAAGGGTATGGCCCACTTCGTGAGCTGCCAATTGTCGTAATCGAGCCAATGCCATTTTTTTCATGGTATCTGAGCCTCCACCTTCTTCGTATGGGCTTAACAGCCCAGTGGCAATTAAAAAATCTTGGCGCACCCTTAAAGAGCCCAAACTTACATGGCCTTTAATAATTTCTCCTGTACGAGGGTCGATAATACTGCCCCCATACGACCACCCACGGGTGGAGCGATGCACCCATTGAATTAAGTTATAACGAACATCCATGGGGTCGGCATCCTTGGGGAGTAGTTCCACTTTAAATGCGTTTTTATATCCCGCAGCTTCAAATGCTTGGTTCCACCAACGAGCACCGTCCATTAATGCAGATTGTATGGGTTCGGGAGCTCCTCGATCTAAATAATACACAATGGGCTCTATGGCTTCGCTTAGCGTTGCATTTGGGTTCTTTTTTTCTAAGCGATGCCTCGTAATTAATCGTTTAATTAAAGGTTCATCTATTGGGGTGGCATAATCTTGATACGAAAGGGGAAAGTATCCTGCTCTAGGGTCAAAACTTCTAGGCTTATACTTACTATCTGGCAATTGTATAAAACTATGATGTTGCCTAACCGTAATTGCTGTTGGGCTTGGAGTTACACTCCTAATATTATAGCCTTCGGGGTTTCCTATAAAGGTTAAGGTTGCTTCAAACTCTGTATTTTTAGGAAAAGATTTTGTTCTTTTTTGGTATAAAGCCGATCGGCTTTTATCTATTTTATAACTTCCTTGCTTTTTTCGTTTAAGCGTGCCACTTACATTATGTGCATCGCGCATTAAAAAATCTGTGGCATTTACTAAGTACTTGCCTTTTTCTTCTTTTATAATTTTAAATCCCCATAATACAGAATAGGCAAAAGCTTGCTCAACAGATTCTTTTTCATAGGTATTATTAGAAACGGCACGAAAATCTAAGTTAGGTTGTGCTAATAAAAGCTTGGATCCTGCTTTTATAAATTTAACGATTCGTTCACCTCCTAATTGCCCTCTATCAAGCCCAATATCATTAGAGCCAATACCTGTGGCTAACGAATTTACGTAAAGAAATTCTGTGTTTAGCTTATCAATTTCCAAAAAAATCTCATCGCTATCTTCCTCATAATAAAAGGTAAAAAAACCTGTATTGGCATCCATTTTTTCAACAAAGGCTGAGTAGGGAGCATTTGTTTGAGCGTTAGATAATTGCGAAGCTAGCAGTAGGCTACTTAATATAAAGAGCTGTTTGAAAATTGATGATTTCATCCTTAAACTTACAAACAATCAAATTAAAAAATACTACAGCTTTATTTTCTTATGTTGAAACAAGAAATTAATAAAAAATAGCTGAGCAATTTTTGCTCAGCTATTTTTTATTAAACCTGTAATAGACCTGTAAATTGTAAAGAATGAGCTAACATGTATTAGTTATTTCTTTACAGTTATTCATTGATTAAGTTAATGATCAAGGTCTTTTTTATGATTGCTAACTACCTTATTGGGAAAAACCCATGGCGATACAATTGCCAAAACAAATAAGAATAGAACTAAATATAACATGGCCATAACTGTATTTTTTTAGAATGAAGATGCTAAGTTCTATAATTCTAATGAAAGAAGGAAATTAATAGCCTAAGTTTGATATAAAATTTTAATAATACCTTTAAAAAAATGCAAATATTATTGATAGGTGTACTTTTAAAAAAGTGTAGGGTCTTGGCGTAATTTTTCTAAAATTAAGGATACACGCTTAGATAGCGGAGCAGGTGCATTAACCCGCATTATTCACCTAAAATTAATACATGTTTATAAAGAGCTTATTTTCAACCAAATGCCCCAAATTTTTATACAAAAAGTTACATCCGAATGTACATTAATATAGTAGCATTTTATAAAAAACTATGTGCTAATCATTTATAAAGTTACCTTTGCTGCCTTTTAAAAACCACCCCTGTTATTTATGATTGACTTCTTTAAAAAGAAAACAAAAAATGTTAAAAATGATATTCTTTCGGGTATCACTGTTTCGTTAGCCTTGGTTCCAGAAGCGGTTGCTTTTGCTTTTGTGGCAGGCATTGATCCTATTATTGGACTTTATGGTGCTTTTATGGTGGGTTTGGTAACTTCCATTTTTGGTGGCCGACCAGGTATGATTTCGGGAGCAACAGGCGCTTTGGCAGTTGTAATGGTGGCCTTGGTAAAAGAAGGAAATGCGATGATGCCCGAAGTAGGAGATGCGGGTATTCAATACCTTTTTGCCACCTTGGTGTTAATGGGGCTTATTCAAATGGCAGCTGGATTTTTAAAGTTGGGTAAATTCGTTCGCTTGATTCCTCACCCAGTAATGCTTGGTTTTGTAAATGGCTTGGCCATTGTCATATTTATATCGCAATTAGGTATGTTTAAGGTAGAAGGAAATTGGATTTTAGGCAACGAACTATGGACCATGCTGGGTCTTGTTTTATTAACGATGGCAATTATGTTTGGCTTACCTAAGCTAACTTCAAAAATACCTGCGGGGTTGGTGGCTATTCTTACGGTAACCTTTGTTGTAGTTTTTTCTGGATTTGATACACCTACGGTTTTATCATTTGTGCAATCAAATGGGGGGGAGGGTATTAAAGGAAGCTTGCCTACTTTTCTTATTCCGCAAGTGTCTTTTACCATGGCAAATTTTCTTTTTATATTGCCTTATGCGGCTATTTTAGCAGCTATTGGGCTTATAGAATCGTTAATGACCTTAACCTTAATTGATGAATTAACTGAAACTAGAGGCAGTGGTAACCGCGAGTGTGTAGCCCAAGGAGGAGCCAATATTATCAATGGTTTTTTTGGTGGCATGGGCGGCTGTGCCATGATTGGCCAATCTATGATTAATGTAGAATCGGGGGGTAGAGGGAGGCTCTCAGGGATAGTTGCTGCTTTAATGCTATTATCATTTATTCTATTCCTCTCTCCTTATATCGAGCAAGTACCCATAGCTGCGCTAGTTGGTGTAATGTTTATGGTAGTAATTGGCACATTTGCATGGTCTAGTTTTCGTATTATTGGCAAAATACCTAAAGCGGATGCGTTTGTACTTATTTTGGTTTCAGGTATTACGGTGTTTTTTGATTTAGCCATAGCTGTAATTAGTGGTGTTATTATATCTTCCTTAGTTTTTGCTTGGCAAAATGCGACAAAAATTAGAGCACGAAAATCTTTTAAAGAGGATGGTACCAAAGTATATGAAATTTGGGGGCCATTATTTTTTGGATCTATTCAAGAGTTTAGCTCTAAATTTACACCTTACGAAGACCCTAAAAACATAGAAATTGATTTTATAGATTCGAGGGTGTCAGACCATTCAGGAGTAGAAGCTATTGAGAATTTAATTTCTAAGTATCGAAAAGCAGGTAAATGTGTTCGTCTTAAACATTTAAGTCCCGATTGTAAAGGTATTTTAATAAAGGCAAACCCCGATGTTGAAAAATCAATTATATCTACTATTGATGACCCTAGATATCATGTGGTTACTGAAACTATGGGTATTGTAGAGTAATTTTAATCGCAGGGCGATAGCCCATTTGGTTTAATTTTCCGACCCTTTGGGTCGGAAACAAGATTGTTTGCAAAGCAAGCTCCAACTAATACTCCGATGGCTCTAGTTTATTTATATAAAGGTTGATAGATTATTACAAATAATATTTTCCATAGAATAGCAGTCCTGTATAATTCATACTAATATCGCCAAAGAACCCAATGGCAGAATTGGGGTTTT